>JAUXDO010000017.1 GCA_030618315.1 Candidatus Peregrinibacteria bacterium
TGAGCGACACGAGCCACAGGAGCGACTTAGCGACACGAAATTAGATTTTTTTCTTTAAAACATTTTTCAAATAACTCTTAACCGGAACTCCAATCGAATAACCAAGTCCACAAAACGAAGTCTTTTCCATAACATTTACGATCTCCATAATCTCCTTCCATTTAATAGCGCCACGCTTCTTAATCAATTCATAAAGCTGATACGTCCCCTCTCTGCAAGGCGTACATTTACCACAACTTTCCTCTGCATAAAACTTAAACCATTTGGTAAGAATCTGACGAGGAGTTGTTGTTGCAGGATAAATCTCAATTGAACCGGCACCAGTCATCTTTTTAGTTTTTAATTGGCTCATATTAAGAACCGCACCACTTGCACTACCACCGACTTGCACAAAGAATTTAAATTTTGGAATCTTCTTAGCTTTTTCCATCACCTCCCATAATGTCCAGTCATCCGGAAAGTGATATACACCTTTATGTTTTCCATTTTCAATAAAACTATAAAACCTATTATTTTTAAAAACTCCATCATTGACTCTGGCAACGTTATAAAATGTTTCGATGTTATTGATAATCGTAGGTTTACCAAATAAACCATGCGTTGCGGGATAAGGCGGTTTAATTCTGGGCTGAACCTTTTTTCCTTCTATCGCATTTAGCAAAGCCGTTTCCTCCCCTCCTATATAACTTGGATGTTCTTCATACACATGAAAATTGTAACCAAGTTTTTTATATTTTTTTATAAACCTTTTTATCTTTAATTTGGTCAGCAAATAATATTTTCTGTTGAAGTTAAAATAGGCTTCTTTTGTTCCAAGATAATCCATTGCAAGAACCATTCCTTTAAAAACCATCTCTGGATATTTTTTGAGGATAAAAAGATCTTTATGAAGTCCAAGCTCCCCCTCACTGGCATTAGATATAACGTATTTTAGCCTTCCTCCAGCCTTTTTCACCATCTCCCATTTCAACGCAGTAGGAAAACCGGCCCCACCACGGCCAATTAATTTTGCCTCTTTGATTTCATTTATAATATTCATATTGTGGCTCATGTTGTAGCTCATATTGTAGCTCATATTGTGGTCCACTATTCGAGCCACAACTTGAGCCACTATTCGAGCCACTATTCGGTCAACGATTCGATTTTATAATTGGATAAATAATAATTCCACCAATCACCGCAGTAAAGAATTGTGGCCAGCTCATCATAATCATAAGTTTGGATACCAGAGAATCTGCCAAAAATCCGTTCATAATAAACACTACCGCATAATGCAGGAATGCGAATTTAAGTAATGCAGAAATGCCTAATCTAAGCGCGTAATTCTGATTTCTTAGATAATAAAAGGAGGCGATAAGAATTGCATTACCTATCATAATAAACGGCACCATCGGCGCGAGCGGTAACGGAAGTAATCCAGTAGATAATGCAACTGCGCTCGGCATTAAGCCAAGTACCACAGCCTCCATCGGACCAATTAAAACAACTGCTAAAAGTAAAGATGCGTTAATAATTGGACCTGTTACCCATTGCATATGCAAAAAAGCCGGAAGAACAATACTTATTGCAAAAAGTACGGCAAAAAGAATAAGCTTTGTCTTTCGAAGTTCCAAAACTTTTGAAATATTTTTCATTTTTAAAGTTTTTATTTTTTTACTGTAACCATATTATAGCAACTTTCTCCTGAAAGCGAGAATATATATTCTCGCCTACGATGGAGATGTTGTGATATTATATTCTCGATATCTAACAAAAAAATGAAACATGAAAAAACAAATATTAAACTCAACTTATAATCTTTCGCTTCTCGCCCGACTCGGTACGCCGGAAGTCGTCCAACCTGAAGTAAGCAGTATAGTTAAAGAGCTTTTTGGAAATATGTTTGGAACAATAATGGACAACGAACTGGAAAAAGAAATAAAATCTGTAAAAACAAGAATTTACCCACAAGACAAACGCGGGATTTTTAAAGGGAGGATATTTAAGAAAAAACAGAAGATTGTCATTGCCGATATTATACGTGGAGGCATAATGCCATCACACCAGTATTTTCTTAAATTAAGCAATATTTTAGACCAAAGATACGTCCGCCAGGACCACATAATGGCACAAAGAATTGAAACATCAGAAGGGGTTGACGGCACTTCACTTATGGCTTCAAAAATTGATGGAACTGTGCGAAATGCAATTGTAATTATCCCTGATCCAATGGGTGCAACCGGTGGCAGTGTCGCCGAAGTAATCGACCACTATCAAAAACACTTTGGCAAAGCTAAAAGATTTGTAATCGTAAATCTTATTATTACACCTCAGTACGTTAAAAGACTTGAGAAGATAAAGGCACCTATAAGCCTGTATGCATCAAGACTGGATAAAGGCTTAACTAAAACTGATTTCATTTGGCCAGGGCTTGGCGGTGTTGGAGAAATGATAAATAATACGAAAAAATGAAATTTGATATTTGAAACTTGAAATTTGATACACAATCCATAACACCACCATAATAAGATGTGATTGATGAATCTCTAATTTCTAATTTCGTTTTTTCATACGTAGCATGAGAGTAAATTTCCAATTTCAAAAACAAAACATTGCTTTTTTTGTAACTTAACTATAAAAACATGGTATACATGTTTAAGAATTAACTCTTTTGCTATCTCCAAAATAAACCAGCTACAAACCGGCTCTGACTTAGAACAGGCATTTAATGCATGGAACAGTCTTTTGTACAAATATACATATGCCCGTTTGCGTAGCAAGGAATTAACAGAAGACCTTGTGCAGGAAGTTTTTATTAAAGCATGGCAATATCGTGAGTCATTCGATAGCAACAAATCATCATTAAAAAACTGGCTATTCGTTATTACCACAAACCTATTAAAGGATTTTTATAGAAAAAAGAAACCTACTGTAGAAGAAATTAATGAGACTATCGCTGATAGTAATGATATAGCTCAGGAAATGGAAACAAATGACTTAATAAACTTCGTATTCAAAAAAATGGAGACTCTTTCGGAGAAAGAACAAAATATTTTATCTCTGAGATATAAGGCAGATTTAAAAATTGAAGATATTGCTGAAATAATGAATATGAATCTTTCGGCTACAAAGGTGGCTATTCACCGTGCAATTAAAAAACTGCAATCATTCTGTAACGATTAAATGTAACCTTTTTAACTTTATTTCGTATTAACAAGTGATGATGAACAAATTTACCGAAAAAAACATCATAGGCGCAATTAAAAAAATGGATGCTAAGCCATCCAAAACTTGGCAAGAGGAAACCTCATATATGCTAAGGATACATGCTGCTGAAAATGATGCGTTAGGTGAAAATGCTACTCATTCAATTTTATTTAATTTATTTCATAACTTTTATAACATGAAAAAAATACTATCAATGGTAGTCGTAGTAGCACTTGTACTTGTTGCAGGAAGATTCTACTACAGCCCTGAAAACAAGGCTACAAGACACCTAAACAATGCTAACGCAGCATTGGAACAATTAAACCTTTATGCACAAGGTGAATCATTTGCAATGATTAATAGTGTAGATCTAGTAAGCTCAGCATATGCTGACGAAGTAGTAGAAAGCGATGAAGACATCGTTGAAGAATTAGTTGAAACAGTTGTTGAAGAAACTGAATCAGCCATAGAAGAATGTGAACAGATCAAGAATGCAAAGAAAACAGCTAAAATGTTAAGAGAGGTTGATAAAGTTCAGGACGAAACCGTAGACACTCTTTCTGATGTACTTGAAAAGGTTAAAAATGAAAAAGCAGTTGCAGCTATTGAGAAAGCAATAGATGAAACTGTTGCAGAGAATGAAGAAGTTGAAGAAGCATTAGATGATGCTGAGGCAGCTGAAGAAGAGGGAGAAGACGAAGTTGAAGTAGAAATAGCTACATCCGAAGATGCTGAAGGACAAGAAAGAGCACGCGTTAGACAGCAGGAGAAAGACGGAGAAAAGCTTCAAGAAGCACAAAAATTAATGAACCAATTAGGTGAAGGTGCTGAGCTTACACAAAGCATGCAGCAAAAACGTGAAGCTGTTCAGGCTTTAATCCAAGAATGTGAAGGAGGTGAAACATGCCAGGCTGGCAAAGCTAAAGGTCTTGCAACTGCCTTAAATGCTAAAGTACAAAACGAAGTACGAAGTCAAAAAAGAGCAAAGGAAAAAGAGCAAGCTCAGACCGAAGAAAAAAAAGGCGAAAGTGAGGGTGAAGGTGAACAAGTTCAGGAACAAGTAAGAACTCAAGCTCAAACCAGTGAACACATGAATGGTGAAGGCGAAGGTGAACAAGTTCAGGAGCAAGTAATGGAACAAGTTCAAACTGGTGAAGGAGAAGGAGAAATGGAGCCTATCAAAGCTCAAACAAGTAAAGATGCTGCTGAGGAATAACCCCTAATCCAATTAGAAAAAGAGTTCTGCATAAATTATGCGGAACTCTTTTTATTGATTTGCCTATTTTATTGTCTGAACCGCTGATTTACGCTGATTCTGCTGATTTCGCTGACATTGATTATTATGATTTCACTGATTACCAATCGTAGGGACGCGATTAATCGCGTCCCTACATTGTTTGGTGAATAATTAAATTGTTATTGGCAAATAACAAATCAACGTAATCAAAATAATCAACGTAATCAAAATCAATGAAATCATTTTAATCCGATAAATCAGCGGTTCAGATAATCTGACTATATATCTCCTTAGATTCCTCTGTATGCACAACCATTATTTTTTTAGAAGTAATCCCAAGTGGCTTTAATTCCTTGGTAACAATATTGCGTATTACAGAACTCCCCTCTCCAATACCACCAGAAAAAACTATTAAATCCAACCCCTGCATTGCTCCGCAATATGAACAAATATATTTAACTAATCGATAGACGAACATTTCAAGTGCGAGTTTGCATTTATTACCTGCCTGCCGGTAGGCAAGGTCACCTTTAACAGCTTTATCCACAATTTTTTTAACATCTTTTGTGCCAGCTATTCCATAAAAACCTGACTTTTTATTTAGCATTTCCATAACTTCATCTACGGACTTTTTTGAAGACAGATAATCGATAATTCCCGCATCGACATCACCGGAACGAGAAGTCATCATAAGCCCCTCTAGCGGTGTAAAACCCATGGATGTATCAATCGACTTTCCGTTCTTAACAGCGGTAATGGAGCATCCACCACCCAAATGGCAAATGACGATATTTTTTGGGATTTTTTTAAATTTCCTTTTTACCTCTCGCATTGCCCACTGGCAAGCAATACCATGAAAACCATATCTTTTTATACCAAACTTTTTACTGATGTGCAGTGGTATAGGATAAGTGGATGCGTAAGCCGGTATTGTCTGATGAAATGCAGTATCAAAAACAGCTGTAATCTTTACTTTTGGCAATTTTCTTTTTATCTGATCGATTATTGAAAGAGCAAAAGGATTATGAAGTGGTGCTAGTTCTGACAACTTATCAATCTTCTTTAAGACAGAATTATTAATTATCACCGGATCAGTAAAATAATTACCACCATGAACTATTCGGATTCCGACTTTGGTGATTTCCTTTGAATTCTTAAGAAGACCCTTTCCCTTTAAATAGCCACGAAAATATCTAAAACTATCTTCATAATCAGTTTTTTTAATCCTCACGCCATTGAACCGATATTTATTATCTATCTTTTTAAAATGACAAAAGGCCACCTCGTTGTCTCCATGAAAAAGTGAATATTTTACTGAAGTTGAACCCGGATTTATTATTATTGTTTTCAAAAATGTTAAATGTTAAATGTTAAATGTTAAATTGAATCAGAAATCTGAAATCAGAAATCTGAAATCTGGCTACTGCCAGCGCCATTCCTTAATCGCATACGGATCAGTTCCATACTCAAGTATATAATCTCTATGATTATTCAGATCAGAAACCGTCTCCTTTTTAACCCAGTCATGGTCTTTCTTGGAGATTGATTTTTCAGCAAGAAGAGCATCGATTACGTCTAATACAAGGTGATAACGGGAAATCTTATTACGAGCTTTCATATCAAAAGGTGTTGTCGTTGACCCTTCTTCCATATATCCATTTACTTTAATGCGGTTACAACCGGTGTAATCAAAAAGTAATTTTTTGATGGTCTGCGGATAGCCATGGAAATTATAGATAACAGGACGATTCTTTGTGAAATGTTTATCAAGCGTTGGAGAACTTGATTTAACAGTCTCATCCCCCACTCCAAGCGAAGTTAATTCTGATATACAAACGAATCTTAAGCGTACTTTTGGAAGCATTTCTTTAATGATTTGGATTGCAGCAAGACACTCATTTGTCACATAATCTCCGCTACCGGCAATTACTACTTGTGGGTTCTTGTCACTCGCAAAATCCCATGTCATTATTCCGTGCCCCATTTGATGCCGGGCCTCTTTGAGTGAAAGCCAGTCAAAAAGTTTTTTCTTTCCGGCAACGATTACATTTAATGAATCGCGGGATTTAAAACACTCCTCCATTGTAACCAGCATGCTATTGGCATCCGGTGGTAAATAAGTCTTGATGATGTTTCCGTCTTTTTCAGTCATAGAAGAAATAAACGATGGATTTTGATGAGAAAAACCATTGTGATCCTGACGTTCCAGAAGTGATGTAAGAATTAAATTTAAAGCAGGTAGGGGCTTCCTGAACTTAACTACCTCTGAGGCTTTTATAAATTTTACATATTGATCTGCCATAGATGCAATAACCTGTACAAAAGCTTCGTAGGAAACAAAAATTCCATGCCGACCGGTTACACCATAACCGTGAAGCATTCCAAAAAGAGTATGTTCGGATAGCATTTCCATAACCTTTCCTTGCGAACTCATATCAGTATCAAATTTTTCAATCGGCCATTGCCAGCAACGCGCAGTCTGACTAAACACAGCATCAATTTTATTTGAATAAGTTTCGTCAGGGCTGAATATTCTAAGATTATTTTTCTTTTTATTAAGTTTGAATAATTGTTCAAGAAATTTCCCCGTTCTTTCCATTGAACTTGATTTTTTAGTACCACGTTTTCGGAATTTTAAAGCAATATCACTTAATTTTGGATATTTTAAATCCTTTACAATTTCCCCGCCATACGCATGTTTTTGGCTTCCGCAAGCCATTCCTTTCTTAGGAATAAGTGATTGAATCTCTTTGCAAAAAACATTCTTTTTTTCATTAAACAGTTCCTCAAATTTATACGACTTCATCCACTTCTCCAGCATTTTTAAATGCCTTTTATCCTTTTTGGCATCCTTTACTATCACCTGATGAGATTTACAATTGCCCTCTAATTTAGTTTTTCCGTCATATTTGACTCCGGTCCATCCCTTTGGAGTTCTCATAACAATCATCGGCCATTTTGGCTTAACGATTCCTTTTTTAGTTTTTGCCTGTTTTTGGATTGCCCGTATTTTTGCATAACATTCATCCATCACCTCTGCCATTTTTTTGTAGACGTCGTACCCCTTACCCTCCGTAACAAAATATGGTTCATATCCATACCCCTCATATAGTTTTCTAAGCTCTGTATCGTCCATTCTTCCCGGCACAGTCGGCCCGGATATTTTATAACCATTTACATGAAGAATTGGCAAAACAGCACCATTTTCAGCCGGATTAACGATTTTGTTTGCATGCCACGTGGCAGCTAAGGGACCTGTTTCTGATTCACCATCACCAACTAAGCAAACTGTAATGAGATCCGGATTATCTAAAATAGAACCATAAGAAACTGCCAAACTGTACCCAAGCTCACCTCCTTCCAGAATTGCACCGGGTGCTTCAGGATTTGAGTGAGATGGATAACCATAAGGAGCTGAGAAGTTTGAGCAAATTTCTACAATACCCTTTTCGTTATAAGGAATTTTTTCCGGATAAAAATGCGTAAGAGATTTTTCCACAAAAAGATTTGCCTGAATAGCCGGAAATCCATGTCCAGGTCCGACTACACATAAAAACTTCGCATTATTTTTGACTATAAGGCGATTAACTTGGGCATAAACAAAGGTAATTCCTGGGCAAGTACCCCAATGTCCAAGTAAACGGGGTTTTATATCATCAAATTTCAAAGGACGCTTTAAAAGAGTATTTTCCTTTAAATATATTTGAGATACAGACAAATAGTCAGTGGCTCGTACATATTTCTTCAGAGCATCGACTTCTTTTGAAAGCTTGTCCGACTTAGGCGTGATAACTTTTGATTTCATGGGTAGTAGCGAGTAACACGTTCCGAACGGAACGTGGTTCCGACTTGGCGGAACGAAGTAAAGTGAGGATGAATCATGAGGTAAAATGTGAAGTATTTTACAAATGATTCAAGTGTTACCCTATTGGGGTTTTATTTAAGTATTTATTTTGGAATTTTTAAACGTTACCACATCACAGAGTCTGACTGCGTTTCTAAGTCGGACCCAAGACCTGAATTATTCAAATGAGCATTATTGGCTTTCATTAATGAATTAATTGCTTTTACGGCGATTTTAATATGCATTTCTTTTCCGCTTTTATAAAAGCTTTTAGATGTTGCTACCAATTTTGGCTTTCCATGAAGAGGTTTGTCAGAAACCATAAGTAAAGTTGCATTTGGTATTCTGTAACGGAAACCCTGAGCACAGATTACGGATGATTCCATGTCTATCGCAACGGAACGGGATTGAGCAAAACGCTCGCGATAATAAGATATTTTATATTCCCAGTCACGATTATTCGTTGTAAAAACTGTACCAATATGAAAAGGAATTTTATTTTTCTGAATCTCGTTCAGCAAGTGATTATTTAAAATAAGAGTAGATCCAACCGGTGTATCTTTTGAAAGAAGTGCGGAAAGCACATGATCATCTCTTATAAATCTGTCAGCCAAAATAAAGTCACCTATTTTCTGTTTCGTCATAAGCCCACCACAATGACCAATCATCATTATACTATTTGGCCTAAGAACAGCTATCTGATCGGTAAAAGTTTTAGCATTAGCTGGTCCAACTCCGATATTTATTATTGAAATACCTTTCTTGCCTGGCTTTTTAGCGTGAAATACCGGCATCTGACATTCTCCGGTAGACCCGACAGACTTCGGAAAAAGTTTTTTAAATATCTCAAGATGCATCTGATAATTAGTAATCAATAGATGGCTTTGAAAATCATCGATGTCAGAGGACGTATAATGACTCAATCTGTCACATGAAAGCTCAATTCGCTCAGGAGAGAACAAAAACAGCTTTTTCTTGTAATAATCTACCTGCTCCTCACAAGCATCTAAAAAGCCAAGATCTGTTTTTAATTGCCTTCTTCGCCCAGGTTTTACAATAATAATATTTCCAGACGCCAATATTTTTTCAAACTCACGAATTAGATAATACCTGAGAACTTTTGGCATCGCAAACTCACCCGTAGAATCACCATCTACGGCATTTTCCGGTGTAATAACGTCTACCACTGGGTAATAATCAGATTCATAAATCTTGTCCATGTAATCCACTATGCTTCTGGATACCCTGCCAGCACCTTGTCTGGTACTCTTATATTGTTTTGTCTTCATAATTTTATTTTAATTTTATTCAGTATATCAAATTTGAATTAATAGATAAAATTGAAAATTACAGTTCAATGTTGTACATTGTGCTATCAGGCGTTTTAAAGTTTCCAAGTTCCCAGACATCAAATCCTTGCTTTTGCCCTATTTTTATGCTATAATCAATAGATAATAATAAAAGTAAATTATGCCTAAACCTAAACAATTACATAAAAAGACCAAGTTCTACAAAAATAAGAAAATCATGGGCACTTTAGCGATCATAGCCATTGCGATAATTGCCGGCATTTCTTATTTTGGAAAAGAGGAGCCGATTACTTACGATACGATTATCGCAGAAAAAGGAGAACTGATTCAGGAAGTAAGCGTAACAGGGCGAGTTGAGCCATCACAAAGTGTAGACCTTTCTTTTGAAGTAAGTGGAAGAATTTCAGAAATTTATGTAGATGTTGGAGATGTTGTAGAAGTCGGACAGGAATTATTACGTTTAAATAGTGCTGATATACAAGCATTACTCAATCAGGCTTACGCAGGTGCAAGCGGTGCAAAGGCTGGACTTCAGCAATACGAAGCCGGAGTAAGAAATCAGGAATCAATTCTTGCGGATATGCAGAAAGGAACAAGGCCGGAAGAAATGCAGATAGCGCAGACGGCTGTAGATAATGCAGAAAAAGTTCTGGAAGATGCCAAAAAAAATCTGACCAATGTTGAAAGTAAGGCAGATGCCGATCTGACAAACGCATATAGTTCTGCATTAACCTCACTTCCAAGTGCTGTAACAAAAGCTAAAGCCGCCCTTTTAACATTATCTGATATTCAACTTGCGAACTTCAACGGATCAGGATTCTATGATAATCAGATTGAAAATGCTAAAGCCGTTGCTGCACAATCGCTTTTAGGAGTAAATAATGCAGGCGAATGGGCAACAGAATTTTTAAGCAGAGAAAGTGGAGGTACGTATGGATTAGTACAGGAAACTGTAGCAAGCCCGACTAATGAAAAAATCGAAGATGTTCTTATTAAAACCTTAGACGCTCTTCAGAAAGTAAAACTTGCACTTGATATTATTCCAATGACTACAGATATTAGTGCTACAGAAAAATTAAATCTGGAAACCGAAAAACTAAGCATTGATACAGCGATTATAAGTGTCTCAGGTAATAGACAAACACTGACTGTAACAAAGGCTGCTAATCAAAGCTTGATTAGCACAGCCGAAGCAGGAATTAATAATGCAGAGAGTGCATTACTTACTGCAAAAAATACACTGACATTAAAACAAGCAGGCTACACTCAAAATCAAATTGATTCACAGGTAGCCATGGTTGAACAATCAAAAGCCGGTCTCGCTTCACAAAGAGCTATGTTGAACCAAGCCTATGCAAATGTTCAACAATATAAAGTTCAAATAGAAAAAACTAAACTTAGGGCCCCAATGAATGGAATAGTTACAAAAATGGAGGCAAAAGTCGGAGAAATTATTTTCCCAAGCAGTTCATCTGCTGAAATTCAAATTCCATTAGTCAGCTTAATAGGCGAAGGTAATTTTGAAATGGAAGCAAACATTGCTGAAATCGACATAGCAAAAATCAAGATTGGAGACCTTGCAACAGTAACTCTGGACGCCTATAGTGAAATTGAATTCACTGCAACAGTAACTTTTGTCGATCCGGCAGAAACATACATAGAAGGTATTCCAACGTATAGAGTTAAACTTCAGTTTGATAAACAGGATGAGAGAATTAAATCAGGAATGACGGCAAATATTGATATCCTGACTAATAAAAAAGAAAATGTGATATTAATTCCTCAACGTGCAGTCGCTACAAAAGACGGAATGAAATTGGTAAGTATTGCTGAAGAAAATGGCGAAGAACATATAACCACTATCAAACAAGTTGAAGTAAAAACAGGCATTCGAAGTTCTGATGGTAGAATTGAAATTATCGAAGGAATTGATGAGGGAGATGTTGTAGTAACAAGGATTAATGATTAAATAAATGTTGTAGGTTGTAAGTTGTAGGTTGTAAGCAATATATAAACCTTAAATCATACAACATACAACATAAATCATTCAAAAAAGATGCCAATAATAAAAAGTAAAAACATAAGCAAAACGTACTACGCGGAAGAGATTGAAACACCAGTATTACATGGTTTGGATTTTGAAATTGAAGAAGGTGAATTCGTAGCGATAATGGGCCCATCCGGTTCAGGTAAATCTACTCTACTTCACATTTTGGGGTTTTTGGATGACCAAACAGGTGGAACATATCATTTCAATGGAAAAAAGATAAGCGATTACACAGGTGCAGAAATTGCACATATCAGAAATAAAGAAATGGGTTTTGTATTTCAGGCGTTTAATTTACTACCAAGAACAACTACTTATGACAATGTTAAACTGCCACTTGTTTATTCAGAATATCCAGAAAGCGAATGGGATGAAATGATTATGAAGGCCATCGAAGCTGTAGGTCTTGAGCATCGAACATATTTCGAAACATCACAGCTATCAGGTGGTGAAAAACAACGTGTCGCAATAGCCCGCGCACTCGTTACAAATCCAACAATAATTTTTGCTGATGAGCCAACTGGTAATCTAGATTCCAAATCAGGTAAAAAAATTATTGAAATACTTCAGAAATTAAATGAAAAGGATAAACATACTATTATTCTGATTACTCACGAATCTGAAACAGCACATTGCGCAGAAAGGATTATTCATATTAAAGATGGAAAAATCGACAGCGATAAAAAGGTAAGACATCAAAAAGATGCTAATCATGGATATAAGAAATAAATCGAATAGAGAAACGAATTGGTAGACGAATGGTTGAACGAATAGGAAAACAAATTGATTAATGCATTCAACAATACGTCCTACGACACGTTCAACAACACGTTCAACAATACGAAACAATGCGACTAACCCACACACTCAAAACAGCGGTAATCGGTCTAAGGACCAACAAAGGCAGATCAATGCTGACAATTCTTGGTATTGTAATCGGTATTATGTCGATAATTATGGTAATGGCTGTTGGCAAAGGCGCGGAAGATTTGATACTGGATCAGATTCGGGGAATGGGATCACGTACAATGTCTGTAGAGCCAGGACGTATGCCTCAGGGTTTGGGAGATGTGTATGAAATTTTCACAGAATCACTTGGTGACAAAGAGGTTGAAGCAATAAAAAACAAAAACAATGTTCGTGGAGATAATAGAGTGGCACCATTCGTCGGTTTTATGGACACGGTCTCTCACGAAAACGAAAAAATGCGAACGCAAATACATGGAGCTTCTGAGTTATGGATGGAGATAATGGATGTATACCCAGAGGACGGTCAAATGTTTACTGACTCAGATGTAAAACAAATAGCCAGAGTCGCAGTAATCGGATCAGAAGTAAAAAATGAACTTTTCGGCGAATCAGATGCAGTTGGAGAAAATATTAGAATCAAAGGACGTAATTTTAAAGTTGTAGGCGTATTTCCTCCAACCGGAGTTATGATGATGATGGATGTGGATAGCCTAATAATCCTGCCATACACTACGACACAAAAAGTATTACTTGGGATAAGTCATTATCACGCCATTTTAGTACAAGCAGAAACTGAAGCAATGGTCCCTGGCATTGTAGAAGACATCAAAATAACTTTAAGGGAAATGCATGGGATTACTGATCCGGATAAAGATGACTTTCATGTAGGTACCATGGAGGACGCTATGCAAATCATAGGTAGTGTAACCTCCGCATTAACTATTCTTTTAACTTTGGTAGCGGCAATTTCACTGCTAGTGGGAGGTATCGGTATTATGAATATAATGCTTGTTTCTGTTTCGGAAAGAACAAGGGAAATCGGTCTGCGTAAAGCGATAGGAGCAACAAAAGGCGATATAATAACTCAGTTCTTATTGGAGTCTGTAATACTTACAATATTCGGTGGTATTTTTGGAATTATGCTTGGGGCAGGGTTTACATGGCTTATTGGATTTGCAATCAGAGAATTTGGAGGATTTATCAGCTGGAAGTTCTACTTCCCAATTTCCGCAGTATTCCTTGGTGTCGGAGTAGCAGGTGCAATCGGTTTAGTATTTGGACTTTACCCGGCTAGCCAGGCAGCTAAAAAGAGCCCAATCGAGGCATTGAGATACGAATAAGTTTTGAGTTTTGAACTTTGAGTTTTGAATTTTATGATTTGTGTTTTATGATATAAAAAATGCTTATTTTTTAACATAAATTCAAATGCCTAAAATACTTAGAAAGAAAGTTGCAAGCAAAAAAAAGACAATTAAAAAGAAAATTTGGTTTAAAGATAAAGCCGTTCAGTTAAACAAAATTGTTGAAGAATATAATTCTGGCGAAGACATTTTGTACGATCAGTACATGATTCCAGACGATGTATGGTGCTCCCGATGTTACGCAAGAATGCTTCAAAAAAGTAAGCTCATCAGCAAAAAAGAACTGCAACAATTAGAAAAAGGCCTTGATGATATTCTTAAGCTATACAAACAAGGAAAATTTAAATTAAGGCTTGAAGACGAAGATTGTCATACAAAAATTGAAGATTATCTAATTGAAAAACTAGGCGATACTGGAAAAAAGATTCACACAGGACGCTCAAGAAATGATCAGGTATTAGTGATGATGAGATGGTTCCTAAAAAGAAAAGCTAATGAAATTAAAGGACGAGTAGAAGTTCTTATTGGACAATGTTTAAAATTTGCGAAAAAGCATGAAATGGTTGCAATGCCGGGATACACACATATGCAAAAAGCTATGCCTACAACTGTTGGCACATGGATGGCATCTTTTGCGGAAAGCTTAATGGACGATTTAAGATTATTAAATACAATTACTGATGAGATTGTTGATCAGAATCCACTAGGTTCAGGTGCCGGCTATGGTTCACCTTTTGATTTTGACAGAGATTGGCTGACTAAAGAAATTGGATTTAAGAGAACTCAGAACAATGCAATTTATTGTCACAATTCTCGTGGAAAGATAGAGGGACTGGTACTAGAAGCTTGTGTAAACATTATGCTTACATTAAATAAATTAGCTTCTGATATGCTGTTCTTCACAACTCAGGAATTTCAATTTTTTAACATAGATGAAAGTATTTCAACAGGTTCATCAATCATGCCTCAAAAAAAGAATCTTGATGCAGCAGAACTGATTCGCGGACGTACTCCGACTGTTATTGCATGCAGAAACGAACTTGCAATGAATATTATGAATAAAGTCTCCGGTTATCATCGTGACGGACAGGAAATGAAGAGACCGTTATTTCTTGGTATGAAATACACAGAAATGTCACTTGAGACAATGGGTGAATTAATCAAAAATATTACACCAAATAAAAAGGTATTGATTAAATCCATGCTTGATTGCCCAGGACTTTTTGCGGCTCATAAAGCCTTTGAAAAAGTTAAGGAGGGAATGACATTCCGTGACGCATACAGAGAAGTCGGTTCTAATATCAGTAAAATTGATGTAACTGAAAAAGATATAGCAAAATGGCTTAAAATGTCTAAGCATCAGGGAGGTACTGGTAATTTGGGACTAGCGAAAGTTGAGAGGGAGCTGAAGAAATTAATGAAATGATTTAATAGCGGTTAGCGGTCAGCGACTAGCGATTAGCTTCTGCCAATCCTTTGTCCGCTATCTGCTAACCGCTAATTTCTAACCGCTATTTAAATGAACAATGAATCAAAAGGATATCAACTTTTACTCGCAAACATAGCTGTATTAACTGTTTTTTATCTTTTGTTGGATTTCTCTCTTCGTAGATGGAATATTAATGTACATGAATCTCTTTTTTGGGGATGGGGAGGTGCAGCAGTATTAGCTTCTCCATTTTTTTTAATACCCAAAAAGGCCAGAAAAAATGTAGCCAAAGAATGGAAATCAGGTAAGAAACTTATAATTGGCATGAGTGTTGTAAGTATTATAGCCTCTTTTCTTTTTACTTATGGAATTCTGCATGCAGGCTCAGGTCCTGCAGTACTCCTTGAAAATATGCAGATGGTTTTTGGGATAATGCTAGGTGTTGTATTTTTAGGAGAAAAACTTAATTCCAGAGAAGCACTGGCAGCCCTTGTTATGCTTTCGGGAGTAATATTAATTGCAAATTTAAAGGGAGAAGTGCCTCTTATTGCGGGTATATTGGTTGTATGCGGTTCATTTTTTTATGCACTTCAAAGCCTCCTATTTAAAAAATTTGGCGGAACATCTCATGTGCTTTCATTTTCATTTTTAAGAGGGTGGGTATGTGCAATTCTTGTGGCAGTTATTGTGATAATTCAAAAAAAAGTAGATGTTATTCCGATTACTGCAATTATTACCCTCTCCATTATCTACGCGATGGGAATAATTCTTTCAAGATACCTCTTCTTTAATGCACACAGACTGCTTTCGGTATCCAAAATCAATATGATGCAATTATTACAACCCGCTGGAGTATTAGTGGGAACTTTTATCTTTTTTAAAGACCCGATCTCTCTGCAAAAAATCGG
>JAUXDO010000104.1 GCA_030618315.1 Candidatus Peregrinibacteria bacterium
TAACAGTTACAATTTTGCTATAGAAGAAGGTGCTAATATGATCAGGGTTGGGACAAAACTTTTTGAGGAACAAGTATAAAAGTAAAATACCATGAAAATCAGTCTTTTAAATGAAATAAGAGATATGGATCGCAGAGCCATTGAAGAGTATGGTATTGCCCAGGAAATTCTCATGGAAAATGCTGGTCAGGCTGCCTATTTTACTATCCTAAAGGAGTTTGGAATTAGGAATAAAAATTTTGTGTGTTTTTGTGGTGTTGGCAATAATGGTGGTGACGGATTGTCCCCACAATTATCCTCTCCTGCTGATTTCCTTCAATAAATCCATCTGTAATATCTTTATTTTCTTCCCTTTCATTTCAATAATATTTTCATTTTTTAGCTCGGTTAATAATCTTACAATACTTTCTGTAGAGATACAGGCAAAATCGGCAATATCTTTTCTTGAGAGATATGAAAAAATGCTATCTTGATTTATTTCATCATTACTTAGATAGAGTAAAACATCGGCTAAACGTCCGTGCATTTGCTTATGACCAAGACTTTTTATCTTGTTAAATAGCTGAATTTCTTTATTACAATACCATTTAATTATTTCGCTCGCAAAAGTTCCATTATTCAGAAGTAGTTTTTTTATACTTTCTTTTTCGATTAAGCAAATTGAAGAGTCGCGTAAAGCCAATGCAGAATAGTTATATATGTTATCTCCAAATATTGCAGACAAGCCAATGAACTCAGACGTTTTGGAAATCGTGACATTTATATTTTTGTTGCCTTGACTCTCAAGGTAGATTTTTACAAGCCCATCGGCTATGTACAAAACATAAGAAGCAAAGGCACCTTGCTTACAAATATTCTCTCCCTTCCTGTATTGTATTTGAGTGCTTTTCTGATTAATAAATTCCAGTTCGGAAGGAATTAGCTTTTTAAAGCATTTAGATCTTCTCGTACAATCCAAACAATTTGTCGATCCTGAGTAGTCATTCATCTTTAGTCTTATTTATCAATACCGAAATAAGATATAAGTCAATTATACTCTTGAATAATATCAATAAATTCATTAAGACCTAATTATCTGTTTATTATATGTATTACGGCTCCAACCTGTAATTTTATATAGGTTAATAAAGTTAATCATAATCCATCAAAAGAAAAGTTTATAAAATCCATTCAGAAAGAGTAGTGAACTATGGAAAGAATTTAAAGCAGATGTATGTTAACTGATATTTTAAAAACTTAAAATATATAATCATGAAAGTTACATATTTATGTCCACACTGCCGGGGCGCAATAAATGCCGGGAACAACATCATTTTATCAGCCAAAACCAGGACAAAACAAGTGGGCCTTTTCCTATTGCATGAAGAAATCGGAAATTATACAAGTGACCTGAGTTCTACATTAATCGTTGAAAAGGGTGAAGTTGTTGATTTATTCTGTCCTGTTTGTCACGAAAGTTTAAACCTCTCAAAGAAAGATGCTTTAGCAAAATTTATCATGATAGATGATAACTGCAATGAGTGTTTCATTATCATTTCAAGGAAATATGGTGAAAAAATCACCTTCAAGGTGGACGAAAATAAACATGTAAAAACCTATGGGGAAAAGATAAGTAGATTTATCGATCCTGAGTGGTTTTTGTAAGATGATATCATGTTAACTTTTTCAGAGACACCGTAGTGAAATTGGAAACAATAAATTTATAATCATGAAAACAATATTAGTGCCTACCGATTTTTCAGAACATGCATTACATGCCCTGAAAGTAGCAGCACAAGTCGCAAAAAAAATAAATGCAAAAATTGTGCTTACGCATGTACACATTTTTCCCTCGTCAGAATATGCTATTGATGTTTCCTATCAGAAATATTATAGACAAATCATAGTCCAGGCAGAAGAAAAACTCAATGATCTGGCAGATATGGACTTTTTAAAAGGAATCGAGCTTAGAAAGCATTTTGCAAGCAATACACCCACGTGGAAATTGGTTTGTGGCGATTTATTCAAAGATGTAGATTTAATTGTTTTGGGGTCTCATGGAAAAGGCGGATTTAATCAAACATTTTTAGGCTCCAGTACTGAAAAAATTATCCGGATGGCCAATGCACCCGTATTAACAATCAAGGATTTGCCCGCAGAATTTAAGATAAATTCAATGGTCTTTGCTTCTAATTTTCATGATGAATCTTATCCTGCTTTTAAAAGAATAAATTTTTTTGCCGATTTATATCAATCGCATATTTACTTATTAAAAATAATTACACCAAAAGATTTTGAATCGACACCAGTGAGTGAGAAATTGCTGAACAGTTTTGCACAAAGATTCAGGCTTAAGGATTATTCCATTAACATATATAATGCTCATAATATAGAAACGGGTATTATTGATTTTAGCGATGAAAAAGATGCAGACTTAATAGCTATTGAAACTCATGGAAGAACAGGTTTTGCTCATCTTATTAATGGTAGCTTAGCAGAAGGAATTGCCAAACATGAACCTAAACCAGTGCTAAGTATTAAAATTCCATCAAGCTCTGAATCTGCCTCAAAGCCTATAGAACACGGGACTGATTATGAAAATTTTGGAAATGGTTGATCGTATTGCGCTTTGGTAATTTTTCAAGTGGCCAACAGAATAAAAGTTGTTCGAAATACAAGCATCTTATTCTTGAATTGATACAAAAACGATGTTAAAAATAGCTTTCCCAATAAAAGATAACAAATTAAGCTCTCATTTTGAAAATTGTACCGATTTTCAGATCTATTCCATTGATAATAGCAGTGTTGTTAAGGAGGATTTAATCCCGGCACCGCTGCATCAACCCGATTTAATTCCAGTTTGGCTTGCAAAAAAGGATGTTTCTGATGTCATAGCAGCAGACATTGGATTAAATTCGATTAAAATTCTTACCAGGCACAAAATCAACGTTTTTGTAGGAGTTAAAGAAAAGGAAATTAAAATCTTGGTACAAGACTACCTGGATGGGATACTTGAAACCAGTGGGAATTGATGCGACCACTGATTTGCTTTTCATTGCATTAGAAAGAATGTAACTGGTCAAACCTGAAAAAGGTTTCTATGATAACAGTGTTGATGGAGGTTGATCCGATATCAAATCCGAATAGATAGCGGGGTTTCATAGACGCGTCTTTGTGATTTAGTGGGTTTTAGGTATTGCGAATAACTAATAATTAAAGAGTAACAACTGATTCCATCGCACTGCATACACTATTCTTTATAAGAATAAGTAAATTAATTGTATAATGCACATATGCGCATGTTCTTTTGTAGAACATATTTTTATGTTAAGCACTTCAATTTAGCGCTTGATAAATTTTAGGCTTTTAAGGGCTTATTCATAATAGAAGGTGAAAGTGTTCATTTCAAAATTAATATTATTCGCTGTTTGCTTATGAGTATATGATTATAACTAAATGAATAATATGACATTGAAAATGATGAAATATGATGGGACTGAAACCGTCCAAAGGATCTGGGGGGAGAAGTGATTATCAATCCTGTTATTGAAGTCAGTATAAAATAGTCGGCTACAATTATGTTCAGGAAGCTGAAAGTATGTATAGAATAATTGGGAATGAAGTGCAGTGGCATATGATAGGACATCTTCAACGGAATAAAGTAAAAAAAGCGGTTAGGTTATTTGACATGATTGAAACGATTGACTCTGTTCAACTAGCTGAAGCAGTAAATAGCCGATGTGCTATAGAAGACAAGGTAATGGCCGTACATATTGAAATAAATAGCGGCAAGGAGTCGAATAAGACCGGTATTTTACCGGAAGATGTTGACAAACTGATTATGCAAATACATGATTTACCAAACCTTCGGATTCAGGGATTAATGACTATGGGCCTCGTTTTGGAAATCCGGAAGATGCGAGGCCCTATTTTAAGGCTACCAAATCTGCATTCGACCGAT
>JAUXDO010000001.1 GCA_030618315.1 Candidatus Peregrinibacteria bacterium
GATAAATTAGAAGTTCAACCGGACAATGTAGATGTATTGGAACAGCCAAAGGATAGAAAGATTGCTACATTAATGACGTGTACACCAGTTGGCACAGCATTACGCAGATTAATCATAAAGGCTGAAGAAATCAGCTAATAAGTAATTATACCTATTTGAACAAATAATACCCGTACAAGATACATTGTACGGGATTTAAGATTGAACTTAAACTTCCCTATTTCTGATTTCGGATTTCAGATTTGTGATTCCTATTCCAGATTCTGAAATGTAACATGTTAATCTGAAATCAGAATTCAGAAATCAGAAATAATTAAACTTTCATTATTCCGATAACTTTTCTAAGTGCTTTCTGAATTACAGTCTCGTCCCCTGCCAAATCAATACCCAAATTTACAAGAGCTAGTGGTGTAATGTCCTGTTGATCTTTAACTTTTTTAGTTTCATCGATTATGTTGCCAAGGTCATTTGGATGAATAAAGCTCGCTTGAGGAGTGCGTGCAAAATGTAGTTTTTTATACCATTTTGTGTTATTCAGAGCATCTTTTATCTCAGGTAAATGTGTTCCGCCCCCGCAA
Organism: Candidatus Peregrinibacteria bacterium; assembly: GCA_030618315.1. Lineage (GTDB taxonomy): Bacteria > Patescibacteriota > Gracilibacteria > UM-FILTER-43-11 > UM-FILTER-43-11 > JAFGCT01. The sequence continues at coordinate 579 of JAUXDO010000001.1, forward strand.
AGCAGTATTTTGGATGGAAGAACGTCGAGATCTTTAAATTCAGAAAGAGCAAGTATTACACCTTCAATCCAAATTTCTGTGTCGTCTTTAATAATATCACTGATTATTTTTTTGGATTTCTGCTCCAGCTTATCCGCGGTATATGAGATCTTAAGTTTTTCGGCTTCCTGAAATGAAATATTCAATTCTACAGCTAATCTTTTTGTAAATGTCCTTCCTCCGATTGCATACATTTTTGTACCCACGACTGATCCATTTGATACTACAGCAATGTCTGTTGTTCCTCCGCCTACATCAATAAATATAGCTGACATACTTCCGCCGTCCTCAAAATCAAGACATCTGGAAAGTGCGTATGGTTCTGAAATAATACTGAGTAAATCAAGTTCCAGTTCATCTGCAATACTTTGTAATGCGCTGAAGTGAACTAGTGGGGCAAATGAGTTAAATATTGACATCTGAACTTCCTTACCCTGAAAACCGAGCGGATTGGTGACTTTGTAACCATCAATTTTTACATCTACTATCGCGGTATTAACAAGCTTTACATCTATTTCAGGATAACCTGTTTCTTCACTTAATTGTTTCCTTACTTCAGCGAAAGCTCGCCATTGCAGTTTGTGAACAATGTTTCGCAATTCTGATAGATTGATTTTCGCGTCGTGCTCATCTCTTTTATATTTGATTGTAGATGTGGCTCCTTTTACAAATTCACCGGCTATACCCATTACCATTTGTGTCGGCTGTAATTCGGCCTCATGGGCAGCCAATCTGATAGCTTCTTTGCAGTTATGTACAACACTCGCAATATCGGTTACAACACCGTTTTGGATATCCCCCAATCTCTGACGTATTTTACCAAGCCCGCGAACAGCTGCACGTTTACCGATTATCTCCCCTCCCGCACTTTGCTTTTCTTCAATTGTAAAAACCGCAGCTTTTACGATTTCGGTTCCAATGTCCAGTGCGAGAATTGCCTGCTCCTTTGGTTTGCGTTTAAATAGATTGAAGATTGAAGATTGAAAATTAAAGATTAAAGCTCCTGCAGTAATTCCAGGTAATATTTCTTCTCGAAATCCTTATGACTGTAGCCCAATTTCTTAAACATATCAACAAGTTCCTTCTTAGTTTTTGGAATCTGACTTTTACTCTTTACCACCCTTTCAATCTCTAGAAAGTAACCAAGTCTTGGTATATGATTGAGCTCAATTATAAAGCCATCTAAACTATATAATTCACTGTTTTTGGTTTTTCTGATTGTCTGGAAAATCTCACATTTTTTCAGCAATTCTTTCCATTTTTTTTCATCTTTAATTTTCCATTCAATTTCTGTATTTAACTCAATGCCTTTTTTACAGCCTTTATCTTTTATGTTAAATATGATTTCATTATTTTGCTTTCTGATTCTAATGAAATGTTTTTTAGGATTATTGTGATATATGTCTGATTTTTTAATTTTTCCTTCAAACTTAGCTGTCTTTTTAAGCTCTTTTTGAAGCCTACAAAAATCCCTTTTATTTATAGCCACTTTGGCCTCGATTTCGTACATATTTCCAATTGTGGTCCAAGTTGTGGCTCAGGTTGTGGCTCAGGGTTGTGGTTCACCATTTGAGCCACCATTTGAGCCACGCGAAGTGGAGCCACTATTGGAACTATTTATAAATCATATCTGCCCGATGTACCCCAACTCCTATAAAATTGATAGGTACCTCAAGAAGTTCTTCTAATTTATTAACGTAATTCTGAGCATTTTTAGGAAGGTCCTCAAATTTTGTTACTTCACCAATGTCTTCATGCCACCCTGGCATTTCTTCATACAGAACTTCAACATTTTCAAAGTCTTCAAGGCTTGAAGGAATAAAATTGATTGTCTCTCCATTCAATTTGTATTCAACCCCGATTCTGATTGTTTCAAGCCCTGTAAGCACATCAAGTTTTGTCAGATTAACACTGGTAGTTCCGTTCAAAACATTGGCGTTTTTAACGACGGTTGTGTCAAACCATCCACATCTTCTTGGTCTTCCGGTAGTGGAACCGAATTCACCTCCCTGGTCACGAATTTTTTTTCCTAATTCATCGGTGAGCTCAGTTGGAAAAGGCCCTGCTCCGACTCTTGTTGTGTAAGACTTTGTGATACCAATAACTGTATTAAGTTTATTAGGAGCAATACCTAGTCCGGTTGCTACACCGCCACTTGTAGTGCTGGATGAAGTGACGAATGGATAAGTTCCATGGTCAATGTCCAAGTGAGCTCCTTGCGCTCCTTCTGCCAGAATTGTTTTACCTTTTTTGTAGATATTATCGAGGTATTCTGTAGTGTTTACTATCATAGAATCGATAATCTCCAATGCGTCTTTATGTATATTGATTTCTTTTTCTATATCAAATTCAAAACCATATTCTTTCATGTGAAATTCAGCATTTTTTCTCAGTTTTTCTGCAAATGAACCAAAATTTTTCAGTTCGCCCATTCTAATACCTCTTCGTGAGGTTTTATCTGTATATGCAGGTCCAATACCTTTTAATGTTGTTCCAACTTTATTATCACCTTTTCTCTCCTCCTGAATCCTATCTATCTCTCTGTGATAATTAAGAATAATATGTGCTCTATCGCTAAGAAGTAGTCTTCCTGTTAAATCAATCCCCTTCTCTTTCAACTCATGGATTTCATCCAGAAGAGCTGGAATGTGAACAACAAGCCCATTCCCAATTATACAAATTTTGTCTTCATGTAATACTCCAGATGGAAGAAGATGAAAGACAAATTTCTTAGATTCACCATCTTTATTAACACAGATTGTATGTCCGGCATTTGCTCCACCTGCTGCGCGAGCCACAACGTCATATTTTTGGGATAAAATGTCCACAAGCTTTCCTTTTCCTTCATCTCCCCATTGGGTTCCGGCAATGTAAATAACCTGACCGAGTACATCTATTGCTTCGTCGGCATTTTTGATTGAAATTGGCATTTGATTAGTGGTTATAGGGCTTTATTAATTTATCAGATTAATGCTGGGTTTTCAACCTTAATAAATACTCAGTAGGGACGCGCCATGGCACGTCCCTACGTTGGTGAATAATCACTTAATCGCATTGATCAGAATCCAGACAATAAAATAGGCATTACTGGTTCAAAAACTTCTTCAATAAATCAATCGGTAATCCCACAACATTCCAATAACAGCCTTCCACCTTATCAATCCACTTCCCTCCCCTTCCCTCGATTGTCATTGAGCCAGATCTGTCTTTCCATTCTCCGGAATCAAGATATTCTTCGATTTGTTCATCTGTAAAATCTGAAAAAATCAATCTTGTCTTTTCGTAGTCGACTATTTTTTTGTTGAGTGATTTATTTACAAATGCCAAACCCGAATATACATCGCAATGAGAGTTTCGATATAAGTTGATAGTTTTTTTTGCATCATCTCTGTTTTTTGGTTTAATCGAGATGGTTCCATTTGAAAGTATCACAATAGTATCGCATCCAATAATCCATTGATTCGGATGTTTTTTAGCGATGGATTCTGCTTTGCGAAGCGCTATTGATTTAACAATCGCATGTGGCTTTGTGTATCCGCTATGGTGTTCGTCTATGTGAGCCGGAACAGCTTTAAAATCGATACCCAGTTTCTTTAAAATCGTTTTTCGCTGAGGACTTTGTGATGCTAATATTATTGTTGAACTTGTCATTGTTTTACCTTACTTGTTAATAGCGGTTAGCGACTAGCGGATAGCGGTTAGCTTATAAGGCTATTTTCTAGTCGCTAGCTACTAACCGCTATTAAGTATTATCTCATCCGACCGATCTCAACAATAGCTCTATCTAATTGCTCATCTTTTGTAGTACTGGATGGATTTGCAATTTTTATATCAGGGATTATTCCATTTTCTTCAATATCCTGTTTTAGAGGCGTAAGCCATTTAGCTACAGTTAATTTGAGACTTGAGTTATCCACAAAATAATTAACCTCCTGAACAGAGCCTTTTCCAAAACTTGTTTCACCGACTATTTTTGCAATTCCAAAATCCTGAAGAGCACCGGCTACTATTTCAGATGCAGACGCGCTATTCTCGTTAATAAGTATCACAATCGGATAGTCAGAAAGTTCACCGTCACCAGTACTGTATTGAGCATATTTGAAGTAATTGTATTGGATAGTTACAGATTCAGCTCCGGGTTTTAGCATGAAATCCAATATCTGTAACGCTGAATCGAGGAGACCGCCCGGATTATCACGTACATCGATTATCAGATCTGTGATATTTGTATTGTTCTGAATGATTTCAACTACTTCTCTGAATTCACCTGGTGCATTCTGATTAAAATGTGAAAGTCCTATATACATAGTTTTTCCATTGTTTATTACTTCATATTCAATAGAACCTATTCTAATAACGTCACGAACAACATCAATAATCCTTGTACCGCCATTCCTCTTTATTGTGAGTTCAACAGTAGTTCCTTTTGGCCCCTTGATTAGATTAACTGCTTCGTAAAGAGTTTTGTCGCTAATATCAACATCATCTACTTTTAGAATAATATCACCTGGCATAATACCTGCTCTTTCTGCCGGACTATCCGCAATCGGAGCTATGATTGCGAGCTGATTATTATCATTTATTCCGATAAATGCTCCGATTCCCTCAATTTCACCGTCAAGGTCATCAGAGAATGCTGAGTTTTCTTCAGGATCTAAATAGGCTGAATATGGATCATTCAGTATTTCTACCATCGCATTTATTGCCGCATCAGACATTTCCGATTGACTAAGTTCATCTCTATCTATGTAGCCAGAATTGATAATCTCCCAAGAACTTACAATCTTTTGAAGATATAGGTCGAATTCCTGCTGAGTAGTTGTACTAGGTGAATCCAAATTTACCAAATCCATTTTGTAGATGATCATTGCTGCCTCAGCCCTTGCTACTCTTCTGTACATTCCTACATAGTCAGACTTCTGAGGTTCAATTAAACCTAAACTTAACGCTCGCATAATCAATGGAGCAAATGTTGTGTTTCTCTCGACATCAAGATACGGGATGCTCCCCTTGTATACTTTTGGGATAGGAATACTTTGTGAGTGAAAAACCAATTGTAACGCATTTATTAAAGTTAGTTTTTTGTATGGCTCCATTTTTGGTTCACGATCGGATATAATGCCTAACCTGATAGCTTCGGCGAAATAAGGTGCATACCAAGCATTATCCATTGTGTCTTCATATGGAAGGCTGACACTTGAACCTGTTGTAAATTTAGGACTGTTTAATAATACTAAATATTTGATAAATTCAGCCTTTGAGATGATTATATCCGGATTGAAATTCGTAGTATTTTTAAATACATCATTTCTTCTTAAATATTCAATCGCATAGAAATATTCTGATTCATTTGGAATATCGTCATATGCGTAAACTGCTTGAAATGTTGTCAGTGCGAATATTGATAATATAATTGATGTTAGGAGTTTTTTCATGGGTTATAAACGTTATGACGTCACTACGTGGTTAGTTAATTATAATTTTATTCCCGGTACAGGAAATTTCAAACACATTTCTTTTACCTCATTTTTTATTTGAGAAAGAGCTGATTCATCGCTTACATTGCTGATTGTTCGATCAATCCAATCTGCGATTTTTTCCATTTCAGGCTCTTTCATACCTCTTGTAGTAATGGCAGGAGTACCAAGACGGATTCCTGATGGGTCAAATGGTGAACGTGGATCATCCGGCACTGTGTTTTTATTAAGAGTAATGCCGACTGAATCTAATGCAACCTGAGCATCTTTACCAGGCATACCTTTGTTTGTCAGGTCTGCCAGAATAAGATGAGTGTCTGTTCCATCTGAAACAAGTTTAAAATCACGTTTTTTCATCTCTTCTGCCAGATGATGTGCATTTTTTCTGATCTGATTCGCATATTCTCTGAATTCAGGTTTTAATGCTTCTCCAAAGGCGATAGCCTTACCGGCAATTGCATTTTCATGAGGACCGCCTTGCAATCCTGGAAAAACCGCTCTGTCGATATCCTTTGCAAATTTTTCCTTACACATGATTATTGCACCTCTTGGTCCTCTTAGTGTTTTATGAGTTGTTGTCATAATCACGTCAAAAAACGGAACAGGAGATTCAAGTGCTTTACCGGCTATCAGACCAGCTGTATGTGAAATATCAGCAAATGAAATCGCTCCGACTTCATCAGCAATTTCTTTAAAAGCTTTCCAGTCAATATCGCGGGGATATGCTGTGTAACCGGCGACAATCATTTTCGGTTTTTGTTCAAGTGCCATTTTTCTGACTTCATCCATATCAATTATTCCAGTTTCCGGATTTACACCGTATTGAACAAAATTATAAGCCTTACCTGAATATGCGATTGGCAGACCGTGTGTAATATGTCCGCCATGGTCCAATTTAAGCCCCATTACTGTGTCTCCAAATTCAAGCAATGCAAAATAGATAGCAGTATTTGCCGGTGAACCGGAATAAGGCTGAACATTTACATGCTCTGCTCCAAATAACTCTTTAGCCCTATCAATTGCCATATTTTCGATAATATCTACATTCTCCTGTCCTCCATAATATCGCTTACCCGGATAGCCTTCTGAATATTTATTAGTAAGAATCGAACCATTTGCCTCAAGCACTGCCTGAGAAACGTAGTTTTCAGATGGAATTAATTCAATACCTTCCTGCTGACGCTTTGCTTCGCTGATCATTGATTTATGAACGTCAGGATCCTGTTCTTTTATTGCTTCGTACATAATTTTTTTATTAAAGATTGAAGATTAAAGATTGAAGATTAAATAGCGGTTAGCGACTAGCGACTAGCAGTTAGCTTATGAAGCTATTCACTAATCGATAACTACTAATCGCTATTTATTAGTTTTCAATTTTTAATCACAGTTATATACTTGTTTGTCAGTAATTATAATATTTACTGATTCATCATACTGGTCTTTTGGAATTGATTCAAGCATCTGTTCCTCAAAAGCTAGGGCGATTCTTGGAACTTGAGGAAGTTTGGACAAATAGCGGTCATAGTACCCCTTTCCCATTCCTATGCGATTCCCATTTTCGTCAAATCCAACCCCCGGAACAATAATCAAATCTAGCTTGTTTTCATATTTCATCTCATCCTCTAGTCTGATTATTGGCTCCGGAATACTGAATGAACCTTTTTCTAAAGTATCAAAATTATGAAAAGGGAGTGCGATGAATTTATTTTTACCAATCAGTTTTGGTAAATAAATATTTTTCTTTTTTACATACCTGTTAACAAGAGGAATTGTATCTACCTCACTTCCATATGAGTAATAAAACAAAATGTGCTCTGCGTTCTGAAAAATCTGCAGTTCCTCCAGCCTATCACTTATTTCCTTGCTTTTTTGAGCACGTACGACTGACGGAATTGAATTTCTTATTTCGAGGGCCTTTGACCTAATTTCTTTTTTATCGGACATATTTGTAATTAGTAATTAGTAAATAGTAATTTAAACTGTAAAACTGTAATAATTACAAATTACCAATTACTAATTTCCAAAAACCTCTTTAGCCATTTCAGCCATATTGGAATCGTTAACATTTTCATCTTTTTTTAGAACTGTGTTTAGGGAAACTTTTTTCGTTTCGAGTTTTAAATTAATCTTATTACCAAGAACTGTTTCAAATGCCTTCTGCACAACAGCCTGATTTGAAGAATTGGCAATCTTATCCATAAATGTACTTGAATTGAAAGAGAGATACAGCGTTCCATTTTCAAATTTAACAGGTTCGCTATCTACAAAAGACATTCGAACAAATGGTGTTTCAATATTATCGATTATCCTCTGCCAATTCTCTTTAAATTCGTTTAAATCAAGTTCTGAAATTTCTTTGTTTTCAGCGCTCTCATCAGATTCAGAAGATTTGTCCGGTTTGATTTCAACTGCTTCAGGCTTCTGAACATTTTTTTCAACCTTTACCTGTTTTGCTTCAGTCTTTACTTCTGGCGACTCTATATTCCCTGATGTTCCAAAATTACATGCTTTAACAACTGCAATCTCCAGTGCCAGTTGCGGAATTATTGCCTGAGTTATTTTTATCTTTGCATCTGAGAATATTTCAATAAATCCTATAACAGTCTGAACTTCTTCACTATTTGTTAGATTTATAAGCATCTGCTCTCTTAAATATGCAATTATATCTGTTGTAAATTGCTGAAGGCTATGCCCCTGGGCGTTAATTTGATTAAGGATTTCAATTGCCTTTAGTGGCTTTCTTTGGAGTAGGCACTGGAAGAATTGTTCAACGTGAATCTGCCCCCCAAGGCCTAAGTTTTCAGCGACTTTCTCATACTGTACAACTCCGTCCATTGTCATTTGCTCAAATAGACCTATTGCATCTCTTAGTCCCCCATTGGCGATTTTTCCTATCAGATTAAGTGCCTCTACATCTGCTTTTACATTTTCCTGCTCTGCAATTTCTTCCAGTCTTTTTACAATAGTGCTCTGATTGATGCGTTTGAAATTAAACTGCTGACACCTCGAAATAATCGTCTCAGGAATTTTGTGTACTTCTGTTGTAGCTAATATGAAATATGCGTGTGATGGCGGTTCTTCAAGTGTTTTTAAAAGTGCATTAAACGCTTCTTTTGTCAGCATATGCACTTCATCAATGATGTAGACTTTAGATCTAGCCTGAGATGGCGCGAATACTATTTTTTCTCTGAGTTCCCGTATTTCATCAATTCCTCTGTTACTTGCGGCATCAATTTCAATCAAATCAACAAGACGACCATTATTTATACCATCACAAATCTCACATTCATTACATGGTTCAAAATCACTGGTCAGATTTGTACAATTTAGTGCTTTGGCAACAATGCGGGCTAATGATGTTTTACCCGTACCCCTTGGGCCGGAAAAAAGATAGGCATGCGTCATTGCATTATGCTTAAGAGCGTTCTGCAAAGTTGTAATCGCATGATCCTGGCCTACGAGGTTTTTAAAGTTAAATGGTCTGTATTTTAGATAAAGTGACATTCTTAATGATTATGAATTATCTTAGGAATTGAATTATATATAAATAACCATCATTAATCCAGATTAATAATTCTATCGTAGGGACGTTGCATTGCAACGTCCCTACAGTTGTTGGAGTTGATTTTTTTGTTTTCATCGGTAAGATAAATAATGACTTGTAACTCGATATCAAAATGCAAAACTTTTTATACGTACTCTTATTAATTCCTGCTTTTCTCTTATCCGCCTGTAATACTGATGTAGACAGTTCACCGCTTACAATGGGTAGCGCTGATGCACCAGTTTTAATCGAGGAGTTTTCGGATGTTGAATGTCCGGCCTGCGCAGTAATAGGTCCAGAACTTGAAAGACTAGCTAAAGCAAATTCAGATATTGTCAGACTTGAATTTTATCATTTCCCCCTTTCATATCATAAGTTCGCATTTACTGGAGCTGAGGCTGTTGAATGTGCTGAAGATCAGGATAAAGGCTGGGAATATTTAGCTAAATTATTTAAAAATCAAAAATTGATTAATGATGACTTTTTCTATTCACTAGCCGAAACTCTTAATTTAAACAAATCTAAATTTATATCCTGCTTAGACAATCACGAGAAAAAAGATAAGATCAGAATTCATCAGGCAGAAGGAAGAAGTCGATCTTTACCAGGTACCCCAACCATATATATCAATGGACAGTATGTTAAATGGGCTGGTTATGACCAAATTGATGCTTATATTAAAGGGCTGATTAATTAGTTGTCTGAACTGTGATTCATTATAAACCCCCTAGCCTATATAGAATTCCTCAGCCTAATCTCGCATTTGCACCCTTGTCAATCCCTATATAAAACCCCCTTCACCCCTTTATCCGTATAACCAATTCATTATCCCCCTTATCAGGGGGAGGGGTTAAGTAGTTAGTTCTATAAATAGGGATTTTACCTAGCATTTAGCATTAATCATCAATTACAGAATACTTCCCCCTGATAAGGGGGATAATAAATAAATGATTGAATGACAAAGGGGGTTTTATATAGGGATTGAAAAATCACAAATCTATTTCTCCCTCGGTGGTTTTTCCTTATATTCCAATCTAATAGGTGTTCCAGTGTATTCAAACTTTTCCCTAATTCGGTTTTCAAGATATCTGCGATATGAGAAGTGGAACGCGTTCTTTTTATTAACAAAAATCACAAAGTGAGGCGGGTTTACCTCTGGCTGAGTAATGTAATAGATTTTTGGTTTTACAAATGTTTTACCCGTAGGTGCATGTTCCAGAATAAGTTTTTCTACAAAATTATTGAGCCTTGCTGTCGGTATTCTTTTATTTCGCTCCTTAATAATAATTTCGATTTGTTCAAATATATGATGAAGATTCTTTTTTGTTATTGCTGATGTAAAGACTACAGGTGACCATGAAAGGAATGGAAACTTGTGCTTTAATCTGCCGATATACATATCCTTTCTCTTTCGTTCTTCTGGTGCATCCTCGTCTTTGATATCCCATTTATTAGCTAAAATCACAAGTCCTTTACCGGATTTTTGGATATAGCTTGAAATCTGCTGGTCCTGATGGCTAATCGGCTGACTGCTATCTAAAACCAGAAGTGCAATATCACATCTTTCAATGGAAGCCATGGAACGTAGTGCGCTGAATCTTTCAATACCCATTTTAGTTTTTCCGGGACGTTTGAGACCTGCAGTATCAATAAAATTGTACCTCTTTCCCTTATGAAGAATTAATGAATCCGTACTGTCACGCGTAGTGCCGGGAATCTCAGAAACAATTAGTTTTTCTTTATTCAGCAAGGCGTTGATCAGGGATGTTTTACCGACATTAGGCCTTCCTACCATGGCGATATTTCTATGAGCCTGCTCGAGTTTTAATTCGTGTATGTATTCAGGGTCATTTTTTGTTATGAAATGCTGAAATTTTAACTGCTCTACTATTTGCCCAAGTAACATATCAATCCCCGTCCTGTGTAATGCAGACACCTGTATCGGCTCACCAATACCTAAACCGTACAAATCAGCAAGCATTGAATCATCCAAAGCTAAATCGCATTTATTTGCTACGAGAAAAACAGGCTTTTTTCCCGCCTTCTTTCTTAACAGATCCGCAGCCTTAAAGTCTTCTCCAATAAGACCTTCTTTGCTATCTATTACAAGTACTATTAAATCAGCCTCTTCAATTGCGACTCTGGCTTGAAGCTGCATGTCATTTTCAATGATAGTATCTCCTTTTCCGAATTCCAGACCACCCGTATCTACCATAAAAAAATCAAGCGTAGGATGTTCAACCTTGTAAAAAATTCTGTCACGAGTTGTTCCGGATTCTTTCGCGGTAATTGCAATACGTGATCCGGCTATTTTATTAAACAATGTTGATTTACCTACATTTGGCCTCCCCACAATCGTAACGATCGGTGTTTTCATACTATACGATTTATGATTTAGGATTTATGATTTACGACCTTAATCGTTAATCTTTAATCTTAAATCTTAATTAGGAGCTATAGAATTGTTCTTTTGCACGTTTACCACGATAGAAATCGCGTTTAACGGCAGATTGACGAACATAACGCTTTCTTGGCGATTGTTCATGAAAACGGTGCTGTTTGGCATTTAGTAATACGCGACTTCTTTGAACCGTTTTCTTAAAGCGGTTAATCAGACGTTCATTTGACTCGTTTTGCTTCTTTATTGCGAAAATCATTGTTACTCCTTTTAGGTTTATTAATTAAGCTAACTATTTATATAGTAAAAGGCTTGTAAAGGCAAATGTTTTTTTAATTATTACTTTTGCAAGCCTTATTTTCCAAATCTCAAATCCTAAATTCCAAACAACTTCAATATTCAAATTTCAATAAACAAACCGTACCTCTGAATGTGCGAATAATTATTCGCACATTCAGAGGATGTAATTAATTATATATTCCGTATTACATTTGAATTTTGAATATTGTACTTTGGATTTTGTTTGGAATTTAGGATTTGAGATTTGGAATTTTCAATTTAAGTTATGATTTTCAATTATTTTTATGCTAAAATTCAATGGATTTACAACCTAACTTAAATTGACTATGGGATTCATGGATAAGGCCAAGGATATGTACAAATTGCAAAAACAGGCCAAACAAATTAAAAAGGAGCTAAAGAGTATACATGTTGAGGCTGAAAGCGACGGTGTAACTGTTATCTGTAATGGTGAACAGTACTTTTTAGAATGCAAGGTCGCTGAGGGAATTCTTGGCGATGAAAAAAGAATATGCAAAGGCTTTGTCGAAGCGGCAAATAAGGCTGTTAAAAAGTCACAGACCATTGGCGCCGAGAAGATGAAGGATGTTATGGGAGGATTTGGGGGAATGTTTGGCGAGGCTTAAGCCTCTGGAACCTTTAATCCCGCTAAGCGGGACCAGTACCTCCAAAATATCTGTTCTCACTCTTCTCTTCCTCGCCTAACTCCGCAAGCTTCCTTCTCCCGCTAAGCGGGATCAGGGTCTTGCTACGTACTGGCCTCGGAAGTTCATCGTTCGGTTATTTTATATTGTTAGCAGTTACATGAAAAAATTTTTATACCTTCTAGTCATCATCGCGATTGCATTTATATTCTTTGGATATCAATATTATTCAAATGCGATTTCGTATGCACGTAATCCGGAGGGTGATGCGAGAGTTGTTATTATGATTGAAAGCGGTGAAACTGCTGACGGTGTTGCGGAAATGCTTCTTGAAAAAGAAATGATTAAAAGCGGATATGTTTTTAAGCTGTACCTTAAACAAAAGGGGCTTGGCAGTGATATAAAGGCCGGCAGAGTTGTACTTATGGAAAATTACACACTCCCTGAAGTAATCGATGCGCTTGTAGAAGGAGGAACGTCTGAATTACCTGTAACTCTTTTGGAGGGTTGGACAGTCGCACAGATCGGAGAGTATTTAGAGGATGCGAATCTTACAACTGCTAAAGAATTTATTGAATGTACAGAAACTTGTGAATTTGATTTTGATTTTATTCCTGATGATTATCTGGAAGGTTATTTATACCCGGATACATATTTTGTCTCGCTCGATTCCTTTTCCAATGAACGTTTGATATCACGATTAATCAACACATTTGAAAACCGATTAGACGATGACGATTGGTCGGCCATTAATGAATCTGACAAAGATTTTGAGGATATTGTAATAATGGCATCCATTATCGAAAAGGAAGAACGTTCACCTAGTGAGCGCTCGACTGTCGCCGGGATTTTATGGAATAGATTTGATGCCAATATGGGTCTTGGGGCAGATGCGACCGTTTTATATGCTCTTGGCAGAACAAAAGGCGGTTTAAGTTACGAGGATTTACAAATAGATTCACCATACAATACCCGTAAATACCGTGGCCTCCCGCCTACGCCAATATGCAATCCAAGTATTTCCAGTATTCGCGCCGCGCTTTACCCAAAAAGCACCGATTACTGGTATTACCTGCATGATTCAGATGGCGGTGTGCACTATGCTGAGACGCTGGATGGGCATAATGTGAATAAGGCGAAGTACATTAAATGATTTACGAATATTCAATATTGATTTTATATTTTAGATTTAGATTTGAAATCAATATTGAATTTCATACACGTCCTATATATCTTCTTTGATTGCACCATTACTTGGCTTTCGTTTTTTCAGCCTTTAGGAAATATTTCACGTATTTTCGCTCTAATTCTATCTGGTATTTTTCCTAGTGATAGCTCCTCGCGTGACGTATTATCTCTCTTTTTCCCATGGCTATCATGTATATAAACCTTCTCGAATATAACTCTTCCAGTTTTTTTATTATATAAATATCTGGTTCCTTCGGTTTCCTCTACCCAGCTACCACTTTCTTTTGTAGTTGTATTGTCTTCAATTATTATATAATCTTTATTGTTTCTCATTGTTTATTCTTGATAAGTAATCACAATACTCACACTGTCTGCCCCATCACCTTTTATGGTAAATGTATTATCACCGGACGTTAATGCCACTGTTTTTCGCCATTTTTCACTTCCGGGGATGTAGTCAGATAATACTTCATCATTTATATAGACTTTGGTTGTCCATTTGCCAACGTCTCCACCGATTACTAATTGGTCCAGAGTCGTACTGTATGAACCGGTAGTGGATGGCATTGTGATGGTCGGATTTCCCGATGTTCCGCTTTCTACATCAATGGTAATTGTTGCTGTTCCAAGCACCTTACCGTCTTCGTCAAAAGCTTTTACAGTGAATTCATTTGCTTCACCAATTTCAAGATTTCCGAAACTACTTTTTGCTGAATATCGATAAGTCGTGTCCCCTTCTTCGAACAGGCTAAGTTTATAATCGTTTACTTCGACTGTAACAGTTCCTACTGGTACTGCGCCTTTAATATCGAATTCTGTTTCGGATGTTGTGAAACTTTCACCGCCATTTGGGTCAGTAATCGTTACACCGCCTTCGGATGTGGATGCAGGAACGGGCTCTGGCTCGTCAGCCTCATCCGCCTCTTCCGTGGACGCAGGATCCTGCGTCCCTACAGCGTCATCATCGGATTCGGATTCGTCTTCTGATTCGGTTTCTGCCTCATCTACGGTTTCCTGCTCCAGAACTAATGTAATCGTTGCCACGTCACTTACATTACCTGCTTTGTCTTCAGCGAATACTTCGTATTCATTTTCTCCAACTTCCAGATTTCCGTAGGCTGTTTTTGCGTAATACGCAAATTTCTTACTTCCAGGTACGTATTTGCTTAGGCGATAGTCATTAACAATCACCACATATGTATCCTTGCTGACTGTACCCTCGATGATCTGTTCGATATCTTCAATTGTAACTGTCTCATCATTTACACCCGGATCAACTATTATAGGTGTTGCTGGCGGGGTTTTGTCGTAAGTTATTATGAACGAATCAAGTTCGGTTCTTACTCCTGATAAATCTTCAGCTTCAATTTTAAGTTCATTTTCCCCCTCTACTGCTAATGTTAATTTGCTGATTTTCCACTTATTCTTATCAAGATTACTGGCTTTTTTTCCGTGCACATAAACAGCTTGAACTTTTTCCGGATCATAAAGTCCTTCTATTGAAATAGTTGACGATGCAGTGGCACTATTTGGCGAAGGTTTTGTAATTGAAACCATTCTATCGGGATTGATTGTGATGTCATCATCATCTTCATCGTCCGTAGACGCAAGATCTTGCGTCTCTACGTCCTCTTCGTCTGATTCTTCGAATGCTGTAATTGCGCCATCTTTCTGCACATTCCACCTGTACCATGCGGATGTTTTGAATGAATCACTAAGAGCAAAAATAAGATCCGGCTCAATACCCTGATTTATTTCAGCAATTATCTCGTCATCAATAACTAATTGCTGACCAACTCCTACATTTACTGTTTTTATAATCTCATCGTCAAATTTAATGCTGACCTGAGCTGTCCCGTCTAACACATAAACTGTTCCCGGTGCCTCAACAGCAATATCTCCGCCTCTTGAATCAACAGCTAGTAAATCAGTTGAAATTGTAAATCTTGAATCCGGATTACTAATCCGTTCAATTTTTGTCCATACCTGACCATCGACCAGTGAAACTTCAATGACAATAGCTTCATTTTTCTTCTTTAACTGAATAAGATCGACTTGCGAATTGTTATCCACGCGAACAATACTTTGATCGGTAAAAGTAAGCGATACTCTGCCATCTGAACCTGTCTTTAGCTTTTCACCTTTATACAGATAAATGTTGTCAGGGGCATTATCCCAATCACTGCTTCCAACGGTCATTGCTTTTGCACTGCCGTTTTCGATGTTTAAAAAGACCTTTTCAGTAAAAGTATTTCTATTGTCATCAATAAAAACCTGATTAAGCGTACGCCATCCAAAAATTATTATTGCAATAATTACAACAATAATAAAAAAAGGCATAAAGTAATCGCGATTGCGTTTTCTTGGTGCTCGGTTTGGGTAATACATAGTAATATAATTTAGCAATTAACATTTATCATTTATCATTTTTGTTTTTTGTTTTTTTGCTCACAAATTCTACTTTAGAGGTGTGTTTTTGTCAATTAATGAACGAGATGACGAGATGATTGGAGATACTACAATCCGCCAGAACAATGACTCACCATCAATTCACCAAATCCATCAGCCTCTCTTTCTCATTGAAAAAGAGGCTTTCAGTAATTCAGTAAAACAATGTTTTGTAAAACTGCTTACAGTATTTTCTGAATGCAGTTTTGCTGTATTGCTAAATTTGGACGCACTGATACCCCTCTTTTGCGTGGTAAGCAAGAGAGGGGTGGATTTGTATGAATTGATTGGAATAACGGGGTGAGTCATTGTACGGTTTGAAATAATGTTCTACTACTTTCAAATTTCCCAATTTCGTATTTCCAACTTATCAGCTTTATAGTATCTTTATTCCGCTATAATAACAAAAATTCAATAGGTTAAACACTTGAATTACTTGTAAAATTTCCGCAATGCTTCAATTTTATACAGTAATTCATCCTCACTTTACTTCGTCCACCTTCGCTTAAAGCTATGGAGGACTGCGTTCCATTCGGAACGCGTTTACGCACTACTAGCTATGCTGAAAAAATTATCAAAACTTATATTCGGAGATTACAATGAAAAAGAGCTTAAAAAGAAGAAGCCAATAGTAGCACAAATCAATGAGAAGGAACAGGAATACCAATCGCTTACTGATGATGAACTTAAAGCTAAAACCCCTGAATTTATCGAACGAATTGAAAAAGGTGAAACTACTGATGATATTTTAGTAGAGGCATACGCAGTGGTAAAAAATGCGTGTAGACGTCTTGTTGGAACAAAGTTTATGTCAGGAAAAGACGAAAAGGAGTGGGATATGATTCCTTATGACTGCCAGCTTGTCGGTGGAATAATGCTCCACGAGGGGAAGATATCAGAAATGAAAACAGGTGAAGGTAAAACACTTGTTGCCTGTTTGCCGATGTATTTAAATGCGCTTGCCAAAAAAGGTGCACATCTTGTAACAGTAAATGATTATCTTGCACAGCGTGATGCGGAATGGATGAGTGTTGTCTATGAATATCTTGGACTTTCCGTCGGTGTTATAATCCACGACTTAACACCTGACCAAAGAAGAGAAGCTTACTCCGCGGATATTACTTACGGAACAAATAATGAATTTGGTTTTGATTATCTTCGTGACAATATGGCAACTTCGCTGGAGGCTCGTGTTCAACGTGATTATTATTACGCGATTGTGGATGAGGTGGATTCAATTTTAATTGATGAAGCCAGAACTCCTCTAATTATCTCTGCACCTGCTGAAGAATCAACTTCTAAATATTATCAGTATTCGCAACTGATCAATCAGTTAAAACTCAACGCCGACTATGCAATCGATGAAAAAGCAAGGGCTGTTACTCTTACTGAAGATGGTATAGCAAAAATGGAACAGCTTCTTGGTGTTGAAAATATTTATACCGATGCGGGATTTATGGAAGTCCATCACATTGAGCAAGCACTTAAAGCCCATGCAATTTTTCAGAAAGATACAGATTACCTTGTAAAAGATGGTGAAATCGTAATTGTAGATGAATTTACAGGTCGTTTAATGGCCGGAAGACGTTATGGCGACGGACTGCATCAGGCCATAGAAGCCAAGGAAGGTGTTGAAGTAAAACGCGAGAGCAGAACGCTTGCAACAATTACTTTCCAGAATTATTTCAGATTATTTAAGAAGCTTTCCGGTATGACTGGTACCGCAAAAACTGAGGAAGAGGAATTCTATAAAATTTATGGTCTTGAAACCATTGTAATTCCTACAAATCAGCCGATTTGCCGTGATGACAAATCCGATCAGATATTCAAAAATACTAAAGGTAAATGGCAGGCGGTTGTGGATGCCATTAAGGAATATAACGAAAAAGGCCAACCAGTCTTAGTCGGTACAATCTCTGTTGAAACATCCGAGATGCTCTCCAAAATGCTAAAGATGACAGGAATCAAACATGAAGTTTTGAATGCCAAACATCACGAACGTGAAGCTGAAATCGTATCGCTCGCTGGCCAAAAAGGTGCTGTTACCATAGCCACTAACATGGCTGGTCGTGGTACGGATATTAAACTCGGTGAAGGTGTTACAGATCTTGGCGGGCTCGCAATAATCGGTACAGAAAGACATGATTCCCGTCGTATCGATAATCAGCTAAGAGGTAGATCCGGACGTCAGGGTGACCCAGGTGCCAGTCGTTTTTATATTTCGATGGACGATGAACTTATGCGCCTATTCGGTTCCGATAAAATCAAGGCGATGATGGATAGACTCGGACTGCCTGATGATATGCCAATCGAAAATATAATTATCTCGAGAAGTATTGAATCCGCTCAAAAAAGAGTTGAGGGTAATAACTTTGATATTCGTAAACATCTTCTGGAATACGATGATGTGATGAATAAACATCGTGAAATTATCTATTCAAGACGTTTAAAAACACTAAAAAGTGATGATTTAAAGGAAGATATTCTTGAATTAATGGCAGATGAAGCCAGAAATATCACCCTTTTTCATACATCAACCTCAAATAGAGCCGAGTGGGATTTTTCTTCGATCGCCGATGCGATTAACGCAATACTCCCCCATCAGGATAAGAAAATCGATTCATCCGATATTGAAAAGCTGGATACTGCAGATGAAATCATTGAGAATCTTACAAATATTTTACATAATGAATATAAGATAAAAGAGGAATCTCTTCCCGAAGCAAAAATGCTCCGTGATGTTGAAAAACGTGTATATCTGCATATAATCGACAGTCTTTGGATGGAGCATATCGACAGCATGACTCAATTACGCGAAACCGTTTCCCTTCGTGGTTACGGTCAGCGTGATCCATTAATGGAATACAAACAGGAGGCTTTTCAGAAACTTAAAAAGCTTCTGGATGCCATACAGCACAATACAATCAATACCCTATTTAAGGTTGCTATTAAAATTGAGGAGCCTATTTCCAATAAAGCAGTAGCTCCTAAAAATATGCAGACAAATAAGGATGCTATCGAGGGCAATATCTCCGGACCAAAATTCCGTGCTCGTCCAGCTACTGCCGAATCTGCCGTCGCTCAGAGGATTTCTGCTGATGCACCACAAAAATCAAATGTTCCTGTGGTTGGGCGGAATGAGCCGTGTCCTTGTGGGAGTGGGAAGAAATATAAGAAGTGTTGTGGGTGAAATAAAATTTATGATTAATGATTTATGAAAAATAATAAAGAAATCTTTAGGAGTACACTTATATGGTTAATGTTTTCATTTCCCTTTGGCTACCTAGTAGGTGTAATTCTTGTAACCTTAATATTTATACCTAGCATGATAGAAGCTAGTGCAGTGGCGGGATTAGCAGAGTCTATGTTCGGTTTAGCTATAATGTATAAAACAGGGTTCGTATTTAGTCTTGGATTATTCGTCGCAATGGCACCAATATTTTTATTGATAACTAATTTCTGGTTAAGAATCTCAAGGAAAAGAAAAAGCCTTGATAAGTCGTGGATTTACATTGTATTGCTTACTCTTTTAATCGGTATTATAAGCGCATTTACCTTGAATACTATAATGAATACTATAACTGGCTTTAGCTCCAATTATCAGCCAATATCCATAATATCCATTACTGGATTTTTTGGAGGATGGTTCGGCACACTTCTGCCAAGAATATTTATAAAAAAACTTAGGCCGGGTAAACTGTGCTAAGATAATAAAAATTAAACATAAAATCATGAAAAAACACATAATAATCGTAGATCTTCTGTTGATATTAGTATTTTTATTAATTCTATTATCAAAATTGATTGTCTTACCATTCGCAAAGGTCATCCAGCCGATTTTCTTTGTTCTTTTGGTCACACATATTATTCAGCACTGGAAGATTATTGTTTTTATGTTTAAGAATTTGTGGAAGAAATAAGTGTTACGTAATCCCCCACCCTATTAAATTTTATTATTATTGTTTTCTATATTCCGCCGGAAATATTTCACCATTTCCATATAGACGAGATTAAGAGAGGCGGCACCTATGCAAATCAGCCAATCTGTAAGTTTTAGAGGAACAAGCTCGAAGATGGCCTGAGTTGTCGGCTGATACATCACAAATAGTGTAATTCCCAAAATCAAAAGAACCGCAGTCATCAAAAAGCGATTGTTAAACACCCCTGTAACCGCAATCGATTCACGAAGAGAGCGGAAGTTGTATGTACCTACGATTACCATAATCACAATAGTCGTAAATACCATTGTACGCGCCATTTCAATGTTTGTAACAGGATCTTGTGTAATAAAAACAATCAAGGCAATAAGTGCACTAAAAATTGCGATACTGAATACGATAAACGCGTTCCATCTGTTCATGACAGCTTCGTCCGGCGGACGCGGAGGACGGGACATCAGATCTCCGTGAGCCTTGTCGAGTCCTAATCCGATTGCCGGCATCTGTTCATCAAAGGCATTAATAAATAATATCTGGAGAGCCAGCAGCGGCAGAAGTTTAAAATCAAATAACAGAATACCAAGAAAGATCAGAATCACTTCCGTGAAGTTTCTGGAAATAAGATAGGATGAGAATTTTTCTATATTCTGGTAAATCCGCCGGCCTTCTTTTACTGCTCCGACGATAGTCACAAAGTTGTCATCCTGCAGTACCATATCAGCGGCCTCTTTTGTCACATCAGTTCCTTTAACACCCATTGCAATGCCAATATCAGCTTTTTTTAAGGCTGGCGCGTCATTCACACCATCACCTGTCATAGCTACGATTTCACCATCTTTTTTTAAGAGGCTGACGATACGAAGTTTATGTTCGGGTTTGGTGCGGGCAAAAATTTTAATTTCTCTTAGTTTTTGGCGTAATTCTTTATCACTCAGTTCATCAATAGCCTTACCTGTCATCGCTTTGGCTTCTCCGCCTGCTATAAGCCCTATTTGTCTGGCAATCGAAATAGCAGTATGTTCATTGTCACCTGTAATCATCATCACTTTAATACCTGCACGTTTACATGTTTCCAGAGCCTCTTTTACTTCCGGCCTGGCCGGGTCACGCATGGCAACAAGGCCTAAAAATATTAAGTCTTTTTCAATGTCCTTTGTGGGAATTTTTTTTGTATCATACATTTTTGTGGCAAGTGCGAGCACGCGTAATCCTTTTCTGGCAAAATTGTGATTTTGTTTTAGGATCGCGTCTTTATCTTTTGAAGTCAGCTTGTGGTGTTTCCCGTTTAAAAGCTGATGACTACAGCGTTCTAATATTTCTTCCGGTGCTCCTTTGTTGTAAATCACAAATCCCCCCTCGCTCTTATGAATGGTTGTCATCATTTTACGACTTGAAGAAAACAGTATTTCTTCCACGCGCTTAAGCTTTTCTTCCAGATTTTCTTTTTTGAAACCGGCTTTTCTGCCAAGTGTTATAAGGGCCACTTCCGTTGGATCACCAATCGGCTCCCAAAAATTATGATCAGACTCAAATAAATCTGAATTATTGCAAAGAACACCTGCTTTAAAAATCTCATTCCATTTTGAAAAACTTTTTATCTCTTTATCATTTAGCTGGAAAATACCTTTTGGTTTATATCCGACGCCCGTAATAGAAATGATCTGATTATTCACAAATAATTTTTGTACTGTCATTTCATTTTTAGTGAGCGTTCCTGTTTTATCGGTACAAATGACGGTAGTACTGCCAAGCGTTTCTACAGCCATCATTCTGCGCATTATAGCGTTTTTTTTCGCCATTTTATACATACCAAACGAAAGCGCGATAGTCATAGTAAGCGGTAAGCCTTCCGGTACAGATGCAACCGCTAAAGCTAACGCTACAATCAGCATTTCTGCCATCGAAGCACCACGGATAATTCCGATAATCAAAATCATAACGGAGGCTGTGATTGCAATCATAGCCAATAACTTTCCAAGTCTGCTCATGCGTTTTTGAAGCGGTGTAGGCTCCTCTACTTCCTGAATCATAGTAGCGATATCACCAAGTTTTGTTTTCATCCCGGTTGCTGTTATGCGTGCCTGGCAGCGTCCGCTTACAATCTGTGTCCCGGCATAAATTAAATCTCCATTTTCTCTGTGTACTGAAATACTTTCGCCGGTCAGCATCGATTCGTCGACTTCGACACCTGTACTATGTATTAATTCCGCGTCAGCCGGAACACGATCACCGACTTCTAGTGACAGTATGTCTTCAGGAACCACATCCTTGGCATCGATTATCATCAAACGCCCGTCTCGGATAACAGTCGTTTTAGGCCGGACTATCTGCCGAAGAGCTTCCATTGCACGTTCAGCTTTATATTCCTGAATAAAACCCATCAAAATCACAAATACAATGATGAAATTAATCACCCAGAAGTTTATTACTTCACCTATTCCATAGGAAATAAGTGATGCGACTATCAGAATCCATACAATCACATCTACAAACTGCCGTAAAAAAACTTTTAATACAGTAAATTTTCGTTTAACCCTGATCTCATTCAATCCAAATTTTTCAAGCGCCTTAACTGCCTGTTCGCTGGTAAGACCTATAATTTTCTTTGAAATAGTCATTTTATTTTATTTTTTAATATCAACAACAACAATATTATATGAGAAAATTAATTAATAAGCCAACATGCTTTGCGTCAATCCCCTATTTTTAAATAGGATAGGGTATTTTGATAAATACTGACTATTGCTGAATATTAGACTGATGAACCTTTTTAAAGGCTTGAATGAATTGTTCTAAATGAGGTAATTTAAAAAATGGAGATTACTTTATCTAATTTCCTTTTTTTGTCAAATATATATTTGACTTTCGTTCTAACTTATGTTATACTATCTTCCTTCAACCGAGAGGACCGGGTAATCAATACTAATTATTGATGGGCACAATTATGGATTGGCGGGCGTATAGCTTAGCCTTGACCGATTGTGATCTGAAACCGGACGACCTCTCTGGAATTGGCACTTTGTGTCGATAGGTGAGCTGAGGATCGGTGGGCGTATAGCCCGACCGTGACAGACGCAAAAGGGGGAAAAGTTGTTCTGCAACATCCCCTATTTTTTATATGTGGATTTGACTTAAAAACGAATCTTTGCGAAAATCAATTAGCACTCACCCACTTAATCTGCTAATGGATTTACGAAAGCAACAAATACTGGAGGCGATAATCGATTCTTTTATAAAGAATGCATTGCCTGTTGGCTCAAAATATATTCGTGAGTCGTATGATTTCGGTGTATCCCCTGCTACGATAAGGAATGAGATGGCTGCGCTGGAAGCTGAGGGATATATTGCTCAGCCACATACATCTGCCGGGCGCGTCCCGACTAACAGAGCTTATCGAATGCTTGTTGACCAGATGCAGATTCAGAATCAATTAATGAATCGTGTTAAACGTGATATGGAAACGGTTCGTAAACAATATTATTTAAAAAAAACTAAAGAAAAGCTATTTGATATTGTCGCAATACTCGCAGGAGTTACAAATAACATCAGTTTTGCTACCTTGCCGGATAAAGACAGGGTATTTTATATCGGAATAAGCAATCTGCTAAAAAAACCTGAGTTTATTATGGAGCCGGAAAAGGCTTCTCAGGTAATTGAGATTCTTGAAAATGACTTATATGGCATTTTATCCGATTTGGAGTTAACGGATGAAGGTACTATTTATATCGGTGAAGAAAATATACTTCCTGAGTTCCAAAGCTGTAGTCTGCTTGCAATCCCCTATCAGTTAAACGGATTCAGAGGCATTATCGGGGTTCTTGGCTCTACGAGAATGGATTATCCGTATAATCTTGCTGCGATTAGGACTGCTATTCAACTATTATCGGATTGAGGAACGGATAGGTAAACGGATAGGTAAACGGATAGGTAAACGAATTGAAGAACGTATAGGAAAACGGATAGAAAAACAATTCGTCCAACAATACGTCCATCAATTAGTCCAACAATACGAATTATGAATTATTATTTAGGAATAGATCCAGGGCTCTCCGAAGTCGGTTTCGGCATTATTAAGTCTGATGGTAATGAGACTGAATTTGTTGACTGTGGGATTATTAAAACTACTCCTAAAAATACTTTTGCCGAGAGATTATCGATTATTAAAAAGGATATGGAGGAAATTCTTGCTATGCATAAATACGAAGCTGTTGGAATTGAGGAATTGTTTTTCGCAAAAAATGTTACCAATGCTATCAAGGTTGCTCATGCACGAGGAATAATCGTGCAGACGGTTCACGATTTACGATTTCCGATTTACGAGTTTACTCCATTGCAGGTCAAAAATAATATCTGCGGTTATGGCGGAGCGGATAAATTGATGGTGCAGGAGATGGTTAAACGGCTCCTTAATCTAAAAGTCCTGCCAAAGCCTCATGATGCGGCGGATGCGCTTGCGATTGCGATGATAGCTGCCCAAACTCAAAACTCAAAACTCAAAACTCTAAACCCAAAATATACCTAAATATTTACCATTCAACAAATTTGAGTTTTGAATTTTGAGTTTTGAGTTTATTTTGCTATTATTTGAATTGAAACAAATAAAAACTTTTTATGCGTAAATTCCTTGCTTTCCTTCTCGCGATAATACTTGCAATAGTTTTAGTAACTGGCGCACTTTTCTATAAGCAGGAGGGGTCTTTTAATGATATCAGTATTGATTCTGTAATTCATCTTTGGTCTGACGTTATTTCTATTGATGAAGGTATCGTAGTTTATGATGGTGATGGTGAGCCTGAAATAATTGTAGTTGAGCCAGAGCCTGAACAGAATCTGACTTATGATGAACGCATTGAAAAAGGTGATTATTATTTTGAACGAGGCTTTTTAACCTTCGCTTCGAATGAATATGTAAAAGCGGTAAATCTTGAACCTGATAGAGTCGAACCTTATTCAAAACTGCTGAAAACAAATTATGAACTCGGTGATTATGTAAAAGCACAGAAAAATGCCGAGATTATTCTGCAAAAAAATCCTAATGACATAAATACACTATTTGATCTGGCTTTGATTTACATAAAACAAAGTGATTTTGAAAACGCATCATTTGTTTTGGATAAATTAGCTCTTGCTGAAAATCCGGATCCACGAATCACCTATTACCGTGCTTTATTAGAAATTGTTAATGAGAACCACGACGAAGGTAAGAAGCTCCTAAAGGAAGCTTTAAGAGATAGTACTGACCCTGAATTGGATGATGATATTTCCAGTCTTTTATCCTCATATACCGAATTTGAATTTGCCAAGGCAGCGGATGAACTTTATTTATCTGAACTGCTTTCGAGGTCATTTAATAAACTTGGTGAATATGAAATGGCAATTCATAAGCTAAAAGGAATACTAAAGACCAGAAATGATCTTAGAGATGCCTGGATACTGTTCGGTTTCGCATATTTGAATCTTGAAGAATATTATTTTGCGCAGTTAGCATTTGAACGAGCTTACGAACTTGATTCCGAATGGCCTACCACTCAATATTTTTTAGGAGTTACACTTGCTGAATTGGGCACATTGGATGATGCGATTTTATACCTGAATTATGCACTTAATAACAATTTTCAGCCGGAAGTAGTTGTTCATCAAAAACTCGCCGATTTATATATGGATTCTGGTGATTATGCAAAGTCTGTTGAATCGTATGAGAAAGTACTATCGATTAATAAAGATGATATCAATTCTTTTGTCAGACCTATTTGGATTTATATTGATTATTTAAATGAGCCAAAAAAGGCACTGAATATCGCTGAAGTTGCAAATGCCACATTCCCTGAATCTGCAATGAGTTACAACTTACTTGGCTGGAGTCAGATCGGAACAAATGACTATACTGAGGCTGAAAAGAATTTGAAAAAAGCCATTGAGCTTGAACCGGGTCTGCCTGCCGCACATTATAATCTTGCAAGACTTTATGAAGTGCAGAATAGAAATGAGTTGGCACTTGAGGAGTATCAAAAAGCTTATGAGCTGGATACCAATGGAAGTATTGGAAATCTGGCTGCTCAGGCTTATAACGAATTGATGGTCAAATAGAAGAACGAATAGGTAATCGAATAGAAGAACGGTTGAAAGACGAATAGATGAAACATTCGTCCAACAATTCGTTCTACAACACGTCTATCAATACGAAATAATTAAATAAATAATGAAAAAACAATTTAAATCCTCAATAGTATTCACAATCATCCTAATCCTAATAGGTCAGATCGTATTTGCGATTGTAAGTAAAAAATTTACTACTCCTGTCTGGGAAAATAGGATTTACGCTACTACAGGTGTTCAGCACGACAGTAGCGATTTGCATAAACTCAATGAAGCCGCGCATTATTTTGGGCAGACAATGATAGGTTGGACTAAGTTTCCAAGTTTCATGAGTAGCTTGGCAGAGAGTACTAATTTACCTGACGGCAGTTCAATTAATGCTCATATTCAGGAACGTCAGAATATTATTTTTACTGTAACCACTCCTGAACCAATCGAAATGAGTAAAGTTGTTGAGGTAAAGGACTATATTCAGAAAAAGATGGATGAGTACAATTCCGTCAATCGCACTCAGTTTGTTTTAAGCAGTCTGGATTATGAACAGGCTGAGATTAGCAAAACATACGGCTTTGGAGCTATTGTTGCGCTGATAACCTCCATTATTATCGCTATGGGGATTTTGTTTATTAAAAAGGAGTTTTTATCTTCTCAACTGTCCTTCATCTAAAAGTTTAGTTCTTTTATCATCCTGCAATGCTATCAGATAAGCCCCCAGCATGTCCTGTTTCCATACTTTCAAATCGTTCATTGTGAGTTTTGGAAACTCTATTTTTAGTATTCCGATTAAAAACGCATTTCCTGGTCCATCGGTCTGAAGTATTTTGATTATTTTTTCCATATTCTCACTATCTACCGGGTACTTGTCTGCTAAATAAACTCCAATATCTTTTACACTTCTCATATTAAGAGTTGTCATACTCTCTCCATCTGCTGGTCTGTTTGGTATTGTGCTTCTTATCTCCATTTCAATATATTTTATAGTATCCAAATGTACCATTGAATTTAATTATCTTCAATAGTTTTTATAATTTTTTTCCTAATACTATTTACATTCCTTTAAATACTCCTTTGTCCAATCTCTAAATGTTTCTACTAGAATATATTTCCAGCTTCTATTACTTGCGCCATCTTTGCTAAAGGCTAATTGTAACCTTGTGTCATTATCGGTTAAAGCAATTGCCTTACCGTTTATATATTTATCTTCTGATTTAACGGGTACTTTTGCATTACTAATAATCAAACCTTTTACAGCAAGAATTAATTCACTTGCAGTTTCTGCGTTTACAACAGAATCGAGCAATGTTCTTCTACCCTCTTCGGATACACCTAGCATTTTACCCGGTATTGTTTCTCTCATTAATTATTGCTGATTATCGGTACTACCAAAACCTCCCCTGCTTTTATTGCTGACTTCATCAATTTCCTCAAATTCAAATCGATCAACACGCATAAACAGTCCTTGCGCTATCTTCGTACCTTTTTTGATTTCCACGGTCTCGTTTGTAAAATTGTAGACCTGAATTTTTACTTCGTCTTTTGGTCCACAGTAGTCTTTATCAATTACACCTATTCCATGTGGCTTAGTAAGACCGTGTTTGCGTGGTGTAGAGCTTCGTGAAGCGACAATGAGTGCATAGCCATCTGGAACTTCTACAATTACGTTAGAAGGAATCAGTACAATCTCCTTTGGTTCCACTAACACATCTTCTCTCGCAAGCAAATCAAACCCCACCGAACCATCGGTTTCGTAAATTGGAAGAGGGAGGGATTTGTCTATGCGTTTAATGCGTATTTTCATATTTCTAATTGAGTACAATTGTAGGTCTACTTCGTGTGGGGCTGTTTGAGTACAAACGTAGGGCTACCTTCGGCGTGGGGCTGTTTGAGTACAAACGTAGGGCTGTCCTGATTACAGGACGTGGTCCTATTTTATTATGATTGGTTGTATTGCTAATAACAATAAGATAGTACCACGCGAGGTAATCCGAGTAGCCCTACACGATCCGCCGCGGCGGACTCGTAGCCCCACGGCGTTACTACGCTAGCCCCACGCTCGTACTCGAGCAGAATTTATAAGTTACTCATCGCCTCATTAACATTCAGCCTTATTCCCGGCCCCATTGATGATGACAATGAGATTGATTTAATAAATGTACTTTTTACGCTTGAAGGCTTTGATTCACGAACAACTTTTAGAATTGTTTTTAAATTGTTTTCAAGTTCTTCTTCCTTAAATGAAACTTTACCAAAAATTACATGAATGATTCCATCTTTATCATTTCTATATTCAATACGACCTGCCATAAGTTCCTTAATAGTCTTTTCCGGGTCATCGGTAACTGTTCCTGACTTAGGATTAGGCATTAAACCTTTTTGACCAAGTATTTTAGCTAC
Source organism: Candidatus Peregrinibacteria bacterium (assembly GCA_030618315.1). Lineage (GTDB taxonomy): Bacteria > Patescibacteriota > Gracilibacteria > UM-FILTER-43-11 > UM-FILTER-43-11 > JAFGCT01. The sequence goes on from JAUXDO010000001.1 coordinate 29,045, forward strand.
TTTACCAAGTTTTTTCATAGCATCCGGTGTTGCCACTATTACGTCATATTTTACTTTCCCTTTTGAAAACTCATCAATTAAATCCTCCATTCCTGCATTTACTGCACCTGCATCTTTTGCTGATTTAACTTTGTCATCTGATACTATTGCAGCTATTTTGAGCTTCTTACCTGAACCGTGCGGAAGAGGAACTGTTCCTCTGATAGCCTGTTCAGCTTTTGTAGGATCAATATTAAGATTAAAATGAATTTCTGCAGTGCTATCAAATTTAGTAGCACTTGTTTCCTTAAGAAGCTTAATCGCTTCATTAAGTTCATAAAATTCTTTCCCTTTTAGTTTATCGAGGGCATCGCGATATTTTTTACCTCTTGTAGGCATATGATTGGTTGTTGTGTGGTCAAATGGCTTTCGAGGCCTCCCACTTATTAAATGATTTAGGATTAATGTTTTACGATTTATGCTTTAATCATACAACATAAAACGTTCAACATTACTCAATAGTAACCCCCATACTCCTAGCAGTACCAGCGATTACTTTCATAGCTTGCTCTACATCATTAGCATTTAAATCCTCCATTTTCTTTTCAGCTATTTCTTTAAGTTTTGCTTTAGAAAGCACTCCGACTTTTTCTTTATGAGGTACACCGCTTCCTTTTTTTAAATTGATTGCTTTCTTAATCAATTCAGACGCAGGTGCTGTCTTTATGATGAAGCTGAATGAACGGTCTTCAAACACACTGATTACAACCGGAATAAGAGTATCACCCAACTCCTTTGTTTTGTCGTTAAACTGAGCACAGAAGTCCTGAATGTTTAATCCATGCTGACCTAACGCAGGTCCTACCGGAGGAGCGGGATTTGCTTTTCCAGCCGGGATTTGTAATTTGATTAATTGAATTACCTTTTTAGCCATTTTAGTTAAATTATATTAGTAAATCCATTTCCATTAGTGCATTAATCATGCTTTTGATGGTTGTAAAATTGTTTTTATCAGCTTTGCTGTATTGAAAGCCAAATATATTGTCTTCGATCTGTGAGACCAGATATCCTGAATTTTCGTTTTTCGGGTCATTATAGAAGAAGCTATTATACCCGTAGTCAGTTACCTCATTAACTATTCCTGAACGTGCCATTTGATCTACTATCTTCAATTTTAGATTTTGATATGTCAGCGCCCCCTGATTCTTCTTCCCATGAATCTCATAAATCACAATTGGGCTACTGCTTTCCTTAACACCTGTACCTTTTAATGTGTTCATATATATGGCTACATTACTCAGGGTACTTAAATCAAATTGTTCAAATATCTGCTTACTGCGATCACGTTTTATAATTGTGTACTGAAACTCATTATTTAAATCCAATAATTCCTGAATTAAATTTGGATATGAATCTTCAACTTGTGAAGTTGCTCCAGCCTGAGAGGCAGTCGTATCTGCCGTATTTAAGCCTCCTGGCATATTAACGAAGTAATCGCCTGCACTAAATAGTATAATTACTACTAGAATTATGATGAAAAGCTGAACTTTCTTCATAGTTTACTTCTTTTTAACCTGAGTAAAATCAAGCTCGATTGGAGTTTCTCTGTCAAAAATTGATATAAGGACTTTGACTTTACCTTTTTCGTGGTCGATTTTGTCGATTATTCCATCGTAATTAGCAAACGGACCACTGTTTATCGTGACATGATCACCAATACTGAAATCAATTTTATATTTAAGATCTCCGCCTCCGGAACGTTTCTGTATCAAGCCAAACTCTTCAGGAGTTACAGGAACCGGAATATTACCTGATCCGACGAAACCTGTTACATTCGGTGTGTTTCTTACTACATACCACGAATCGTCTGTTACTACCATTTCAACAAGTACATAACCCGGAAAAATTCGTTTTTTCTCCTGTACAGGCTCACCTCTTTTAATCGCAATTTGAGTTTCTTTAGGAACTTTAACGTCAAAAATATAGTCCTGCATATTCATTGCCTCAATTCTCTGCCTGAGAGCTTTCTCAACAGCATCTTCATATCCTGAGTATGTATGGAGTACATACCAGTTACGGCCTGTGCCTTTAGCTTGTTTTCCCATGGAAACTAACGATTAAATTTTTAAAAGGGCTTTGTACCCGATAGAAAATAATTGGTCAACGACACCAAGTATTGCTGCCGCTATTATCATAAAAATAAAAACGATTGTAGTTATTCTTATAGCCTGCTTTCTTGTTGGCCAGGTTACATTATTTAATTCCTGAATGCTTTCGCGTATGTATTTTCTAATCATAATTTTGTAAGGATTAGGTGGCTTTAGAAGTACTCTTAAAAAGCCGGCTCACAAATCCTATCAGATTCATATAATAAAGACAAGCTAAATATTTCAGATTTCGGATTTCAGAATTCAGACCTGCCTGCCGGCAGGCAGGTTCGATTTTGCATTTGAGAAGTTGCATTTTGGATTTTTATTTGAGATTTTTTCATTTATAACAAAAAATGCAAAATACTAAATCTAGAATGGGATTCTGAAATCCGAAATCTGAAATCTGAAATTTAGTTACTTTCACTTCCCGCAACAACGCGCTGATCCTCATGCATCGGTGTCGCATAGTTGTTAAGCTTATTGATTACCTTTTCTACTAACGCCTTTGGGTCTTTGTCAAAAAGTATATAATCTTCCAAATCTCTGTCGCAGATATTAAGAATTTCTTTAATATGATTTGATACTCCGCCTGAACCTGTTAATACTCCGATTATTTTCCCCTCATCATATGCAACTGTGAATTCATTAAGTGTTCCAACCCCTCCACCAAGAAGAATAATTGCGTCTGAACTACGGATGTTGATTATATCTCTTTCCATCAACCCCATACCTGTATAAATGATGATGTCATAATTTTCGTATGGAGATTTATACCGCTCGATGTGTGCTTTTTCACTGAAAGCAGGTGAAACACCCATAGTAAGACCTCCTGCCATATGTGCACCATAAGCAGCTTCATCCGGCAATCCCGGGCATGCACCATTTACCAGAATGCAATCATTTTTCGCAATATAATGACCGATTTCAATCGATTTCTTAATACTTTCCTGATTTTCTATAGTAGGCCCCTGTGCTGAACCCATTACGCCAATTCGATATTTCATATATTTCGATTAGAAGATTCAAGATTCAAAATTCAAGATTAATTTTTAATTTTCTAATTTTGAATTTTGAATATCAATACATTATAGCATAAGAATGGCTTAGAAACAAGGAATTAATGACGAAATAACCCCTTGAATATTGAATATCCAACATGAATTTTTGAATTGTGAAGTTTTAATTGGAATCACTTCAAAAATATAAAATCCATGTTCAATATTCTTAAATCACTCAAGGTGTGGTATCGTCGTTTCGTCATATTGTTGAATTAATGAAAAAACTTTCCTACTCAAATTACAAAGAAGTAAATCAGCGTGGTGGCTCTAATAAAGCCCGTATTTATTCACTTATTGTAATTACAATTATCTTTTTTTTGATTATTCTTGGAAGACTTTTTCAATTACAGATACTTGAACATAAAAAATATAGTGAAACCGCGAAAAATCAGCATTTTGGCGCAATCGACCTGCCAGCCAGACGTGGTGAAATCCTGGTCAGAGATACGCATTCCGGCGAATTCTCAAAGCTTGCAACAAACACAACTCTTGATTTACTTTATGTTGACCCACTTGTAGCTGAGGATAAAGCAAATATTGCAAAACAGCTCGCACCTCTTCTTTTTTCAACCGATGATTACGAAGCTTGTACAGAGGCGCCTGATGATTGCACATACAACGTAATTGAAGATGAGCCAATAGACAGTTTTATAACCACTGAACCTATATGGGATCTTGGGATATCTGAAACCAGCGAGGTCGATATAGCCCCGCTTAGTGGGGATGAAGATGAAGATAATTTTAAAAGTTATTACGAAGTAGCTAAAGAAGTCGAGGACAATATATTCAATAAAATATCAAAACTTGAAGTCGATTTCGTTATTCTGGAAAGAGATGCTGAAATTGATTTGATGGCAAACATAATCAATGAGCGTTTATCCGGCATTTTTGTGGATACAGAACATTTTATGATTTATGGTGACCCGACTCTAATACCTGAAAATCAATTAGGTGTAACATCAAAAGTTTTGGCTAGTTACCTTGAAGATTCTCCTTCTACACTTGAGAAAAGGCTATCCAGAAGAAAGGTCAGATATGTGTTTCTTAAGAACAGACTCGATCCGGACATATCCAGAAAGATTAAAGAGTTAAATATGAAAGGTGTTGTGTTATTACAGGAGCACTGGAGGTATTATCCCGAAAATGATTTAGCACCGCATATCATTGGCTTTTTAAATAGAGACACAATTGGTCAATATGGAGCGGAAGGCTTCTTTAATATTGAACTTGAGGGTAAGAAGGGGAAAATATACGCGGAAAGTGACCCGTTTGGAAGGCAGATCACTGTCGGTGAAAGTAAAATTGTAAATGCGATAAATGGAGATACGATTGTTCTGACTATCGACAGGATCGTACAAAAGAAAGTCGAAGAGATACTCGCTTATTCGGTTGATTATTTTAAAGCAGACAGCGGACAGGTTATTATTATGAATCCTTATACCGGTGCCATTATCGCCATGGCCAATTTTCCTTCTTTTAATTCGAATTTATATACAGAAGCGTACACATTACGAAAAGTTGAGCGTGATGAAAAAGTGTATCGAACCATTCCTGTATTTAAAAAAGATGAGAAAGGAAAATACGTTCCGGCATCGTCTACTGATGTTGATAACTTCTTTCTGGAAGGCTCTGAACGCTTTGATCTGCCTGACGAAGAAAAGATAGATGAATTATTTGTTTACGAAAACAAATTCGGACCTGGTGTGTTTAAAAATAAAATTATTTCCGATTTTTATGAGCCAGGTTCTGTATTCAAACCGATTGTGATGTCCATTGCTATCGACGCAAAAGAAGTTGAGCCACAAACCAAATTTGACGATGATGGCCCACTTCAAATCGATGAGTTTGAAATTAAAAATGCTGATGGTGAATATCACGGTATAACTACAATGACTGAAGTCCTGGAAAAATCTCTGAATACCGGCATGTCATTTGTTGCACAAAAACTCGGAAAAAGACTTATGTACAAGTATTTAAAAGATTTTGGTTTCGGTGAATATACAAATATACGACTTGAAGGCGAAACAAAAGGTGCAGTGGACTATTATAAGCACTGGTCTGTTGCTCAATTACTTACAACCTCATACGGTCAGGGTATTGTTGTAACACCACTTCAGATGATCACTGCGTGGTCCGTACTTGCGAATGGCGGAAAGCTGATTCAGCCTTATGTTGTTGAAAGCATTATTACAGACAATGAAGTAGAACAAACTGAGACAAATGTTATTCACAGGGTAATATCAGAGGAGGCATCGAGTATAATCACATCTATGCTTATCAGCACCGTACGTCGCGGGCATGGCCGTCCCGCAGATATTCCGGGTTATCTTATAGCCGGTAAAACCGGTACATCACAGATAGCGGGCTCAAGCGGTAAATATGAGGTTGGTGAAGGTTCTGTAATCACATCCTTTGCCGGATACTTCCCGGCTCTTCAGCCACAATTTGTAATGCTTGTTAAGTTTGACAGACCGAGGATTGGTGAAAATACATGGGGCTCCACAACAGCCGCACCTACCTTTAAAAAGATAGCTGAATATCTGATTGATTATTATAATATTCAGCCTAGTTCATAAATATCGTCATCGTTTGCGTTTGCGAAAGGCGTATCGGCTTTTGGTATCGTCTTCGTTTTGGCTGACAGTAGTTCAGACAAGTTCCGCACATTCAGCCCCACATCGCTTTAAAGCTACTATTAGAAGCATTCTGCAATAGGCTGTTTTCCTTATCCAATCCTCACGCTTTGAACTAATGATATTTCCTATAAGTCTTTCATCGTTCATATCATCAACAAATTCAAGACCGATTTCATAAGCCTTTTTTGAAAATTTATCTTTTGATGCCAAATCAACTTCTTTCAAATTGTCTCTTAACGCCATTATGACATATTCAACATCACGCATTTTAGGATTTAATCCTTCATTTTTAGCTTGTCGCAGATATTTTGCGTTATCCTCTGTTTGTATCTCTATAAAACCCGCGATTTCACGCTCATCCAAAGGTCTTGTTTCACAATCTTCCCCTGCTTTCACAGGATTATCTGTAATTTCTTTGCCGGATGTAATATTAAATATTCGTCCCATCATATTCGGGTATCTTAAGGTAGCGATTATATCCTAGAGATTGGCAAAGTCAATTAAAATGAAAAAGACCTTGAACTCTGACTGAAAACTATCTAGAATAATTTAGCAAATTGACAAGCGGGTATCGTATAATGGCTATTACCTCCCGCTTAGCGGGATGATAGGGGTTCGAAATCATAGGAAAAAATATGCGGGTATCGTATAATGGCTATTACCACGGCCTTCCAAGCCGTTGATAGGGGTTCGATCCCCCTTACCCGCTCCAAAAAATTCTTCACTATGTTAAGTGGAGTTTTTTGTTAGTGGCTATTACCTCCCGCTAAGCGGGATGATAGGGGTTCGATCCCCCTTACCCGCTCCAATAGCAATCTGAATAACGAATTGAGAACAAATGATTGTTTGTTTTTGGCTTATTTCTGATTTACTATTTCTTAAATAAAAAAATATTTAAAAAACCATCTCCACCAGAGGTGGAGATTGTCTTTTAATCGATAAAGAAAGTAGGCTATTTCTTCTTTGAAGGAAGAATCCTGTACATTCCGCATCCGCATGTACCACATTTACCTTTCATAGCAGGTCGGCCATTCTTCATTTTTACTTCTTTAGCGTCTTCAATTTCACGCTTTTTCTTACATTTTACACAATATCCTTGCATATTTGTTTGTATTATAAAATAAACTGTATGAAGTATAGCACATAGGATGTATTTAACCATAGCTAAATTTATTTTTTATTAGTATAAAATATTACTAGCTATCGCTCAATTTAAAATTTGTAATTTAAAATTTAAAATTTGTAATTATAATGTTAGTCTGTTTCAGCTTACTTCATAAAATAAAATCCAATGACCGCTGTTAAACCAAATCAAATTGAGAATAAACTTGTTGAGCTTATGGGGCTTAAAGACAAGCTTTTGGACTCAAAAGAAATGTTAAAATCATTTAAAATAAAGTCGGATAGGCTTAAGGATTTACAGACTGCCTACAAGGATCTTAGAGATCAGATTTCTGAAGAAAAGGATAAAATTGAGAATGAATTTTACGAGGATAAAGATTATGAAAAAGCAAAAAATGATGACTTAACTTATAAGAATCAAATAAAGGAAAAAAGTTCAGAGCTTCGTGAGATCATGAAAGAGGTTGATATTGATAAACAACTTGCGACTTATGATTACAACATCAAAGGTGAAAAACTTAAGATGCAGGTCGAAAGAGTTGTGAAGGTTTATATTAATGGGAGAGAGGAGAAGTAATTCAGATTTCGGATTTCTGATTTGTGAATCGATTTGAGATTTTTCATTTCGTATTTTTCGTATAATTAATACTGCTCACAAAATGCAACATCTAGAATAAAAAATATGAATCTGAAATCAGAAATCTGAAATCTGAATTGTACTCTATTTAGCTCGAAAGTGAATGGAAACAACTCCGTTTATTACGATTACGACTGTATAGAAAGTTAGAACCAGTTGCGCAATTACAAGGCCTTTTGCACCTGCAGAAAGTGGGATTATATCGCCATAACCTACTGTTAAAAGTGTAACGACGCTGAAGTACAGACTATCCAGAATTGATAGTGCTCTGGAGAAAGATGCCGGCTCCCAGAAGCTTATCAATCTATACCAAATTGCGAATACGAGTACTACCTGAATAATATTAAAACTAAACATCAGTATCAGCCACTGACCTCTTCTTCCTGGTGTTTTAAAATCAGTAAAGATCCGTCCTTTGTTTAATATGAAATTTCGTGAATAGACTATTAAAAACTCAATAACCCGCTGAATTAATAAAATTGAGATTACTAATGCCAGCCAATAAGGAAATAGATGTACTGTAAATAATAATACCGCACAAATTGCTGTAATAATAACCATCATCACTTCCAGCTTGCTGAAAATATGCTCCTGCGATCTGAATATCCAGTTAGACAGTGTAAACCATCTATTACCGAATTCAACAGCTCTGCTGAAATGATCAACAATTACGCCTCTTTTTGGTTCATTTAGATGTTCCATATTTTTTTTTGTTTATTTATAATTTATATCTTGATTATATCACGTAATATTTTATGTACCCAAAAAAATACTAGTATGTAATTTATCTATCCTCAATATCTCCTAGTTCCACCTATTTCTTTCATGAGTTCTATCTATTCCTCTTTGAGCCCTTTTTTTCCTCCTATTTATACCACCTCTCTCCCTTCTTCCAATAAATACCGAATTGCTTAGCGGACTGTCAGACAATTCGATAAGAATACTACTGTCATTCACTCTGGGTTCCTCAGTATCTGACAACGTACGTTCCTCAAGTTCACAAAGTATTTTTTCAACAAACCTTCTGATTTTTTCAGGTGCAATCATATGTAGACCCTTTGCATCGACTAGGACTGTTGACCTTTTTTTAATCTCATTTATATCGTCTCTTATCTCAGTCAATAATACTCTGATTTTCGGGAATTTTTTTGATCTTTTTGGATGGACATCCCAATATATACAGCATCCTCTTGCTACATCATCGGCCTGATTTAGAAATCCAATCGGTTTTTTAGCTCTTAATAATTCATACATCGAATCTCTTAATCTTTTTATTTCTATATTTTTTAGGTTAGGTAAACAATCAACTAAATAGGCTAGTAGGTCGTCAAATTTCCTCTCAATATTAATAACTTCTTCCATACTTGTTTTAAATGTAAAAAATAATTGGTAAGCAAAATACCATATCACTTGATATATGTCAAGTGATATGGTACAATTGCGAGATAAAACAATTTTTATTCAACAAAGCACTTAGGGCACTTTTAATAACAAACGGCATGATTTTGATTGCCACAGCTATGCTTGGATCAATATATGCATTATTTGTTGAGAAGATCGGCGGTGATTCGCTCGACGCAAGTATTGCCGGTGCTATATTTGCCTTAACTGCCGGTTTTGTAACGAGGGCTAATCGTTACAAGATTTGGATTCGACGCGATCTTTATTATCATGGCCGCACTTAGTTATATAAGTGCTTCTTATCTTCTTTTACTATCACCAAAAAAAGTACTTTAAATTGACTTTTATATAAAATATTGGAATAATGATGTCTAATATTTTTTTAATGCCCCTCCGTGTTTTTTAATTCATCCTCAAAATCCTCTATTGATGAACTTATTTGGTATTACAAACAAAATGAAACTATTTTTCAGGATACAATAAATTGCTGTTCACACAATGAATTAAAAAATCTTAGATGTGCAATTGCTAAACAGATTAGACGTTTGTCAGCTTCCATAAAAAAAGGGCTGAAATCAAAAGATTGCGTTGATCAATATACACAGCTTACAACACTAAAAAAAATCAGAGCTAAGATAAAAATCAGACTAGATATGGAATCAAGTGATTGATAATAATCAATAATATTTAATAATTTATTACTTTACTTTTATGACTGAAGTTAACCCGATTTTAGAAGCATCAAAACGACTGATTAATTCTGCCAATGCAGGTAACGATATTTCTGATATATTAAAATACCTTTCACGCGAAAATCTTGAAGATGTCTTAATTCATCTTAAGTCACATCGGGTTATTTTTGCTGATTTGTTTAAATCTCCCAAGAAGGCCGATAAAATTGTACATAGTGTAATAATCAAAATTCAGGAGGCTATTAAAACTAGTGAGCCATCTCCTTCAAAACCAGTACGTCAAACTGTGACTAATAAAACATCTCACTCTCAGGATAACCTTCCTAAATCACTTCCGTCCAGATTGTCGCCAGATAGAATTGTTGATCTGCTAGCGGAAAAACTTACTACGCGTAAAGAAATCCTTGACCCCCGGCACGTCAAAGAAATAATTAAGGAGGTCCGTCAGAATACTAATACTAAAAACACACGCACTACTTTAGATAGCTCCAGTAACTCTCGTGATTTAAAACCAAATGAATTTATGACTTTTGGGGGAGACTTAATTGTCCACGGAATAAGAACTGATAAATTACCTGTCTCATTTAAAGGAAAAACCACTGATTCACCTATTAAAGCCAAAGAAAAAACCCTAGAAATACCGTCTAAAATGACTGAAGCAGATGAAATTGTAGGTTTTCTGATAGAGAGAGTGGTTGATACCGAGGAATCTGCTATAAGATCTGCGCTAAATAAGCTTAAGAATAAACTTTTAAACGAAGTTGTTGAAGATGCTTTTAATCATCCGGATACATCGCTTGAAATAAAATCTGTTATGCATATTGTTCAGGGCGTACGAGCGTCAAGAAAAGTAAAGCCTGACGATTCGTCTTCTACAATACCTGCATTTACCAATAATATATTAGATTAGAAAGCATCAATTTGTGTTTTCAATAATCTTCTCCAAAAACTCCGTTGGATACAGCTGAGGTTTTTCTTCGAGTGCCTGATGATAAATTACAGTGGATGGCGTTAAACCAGGAGTAGTATTTGCTTCGATAATGATTAGCTCACCTGTTTTTATGTGCATAAAAGCATCTATTCGGCAGTAACCCGAAAACCCCATGGCTTTTGCAACTTTTTCCACTCTCTCCATCGCCTTTTTAACAGCGGATGGCTTTACATAAGGGGTTGGAGGTGGAGTAATATTCACGCCAGTCCCCCCTTGAAACTTTTCTTCCAGACTTAGGATATTGCCAACTGCTACGGTTATACTTGGTGACATCGCTTTCATCTTACCTTTTCGTTCCAAAAGACCCATTGTTATTTCAATCCAATTATTCCTTGTTTGCCATTTGAGTTTATTTTTGATTACGCGGACTTTGTCGGTTGTAATAAATTGCTCAAACATTATGTTCTTCATTTTCTGATGAGGCATATCGATAATCCCATGTTGCTTTGTTAATTTTCCTTCAGGAATCATAGGAGACGCTTTTAGAGCGTATTTTAAATAAACCTCCAGATCTTTTGGTGTGTAAAGCCTTGCAATGCCCGAACTGCACCCATCATCAACGGGTTTTACGATTATTGTTCGGCTTTCAAGTTCTTGTGCCAATCCTCTCCAATACCTTTTGTAATCGACTGGTTTAAACTTTTTAAACTGAATCATTTTTTCCACTCTTTTGAACGCTGAGCTAATGCCTTCTTTTTTTAGATGCTTAATAGCTTCACCCGTTTTATATTTATCTATACCAAGTTTTGATGCTACTCCGCCAGAACCATTAAATGGAACTTTTGCTTTTTCCAGCATTTTCTGCAGAGTGCCGTCTTCCCCAATCCCGCCATGTAAACCAATAAATACATATTTAGATTTTTTGATGAAGTCTTTGAGTGTCATCTTTTCCGGGAAGAACCACGGTTCTGAAATATCACCTTCATCCGGACTTAATTTTTCAATTACGCGTTCTATTAAAGCTCGCAACCTATCTTCATCATCTTTTGCATTAACACAATTTTTCATAATCTCTTCTACAGTATGATTCAATGTAAGAGAATACGGCAGATGCCAAACATTATGATTCATATCGAGCAGGTATGGTTCCGGTTTGTATTTATCTGAACGCTTGAGCTTGAGCCATACGTTTGTACCGGACATGACGGAAACTTGGCGCTCGGCTGTCTTGCCTCCGAAGAGGACGTTGATTTGTGATTTGTGATTTTTGATTTGTGATTTCAAATTCTCAATTCTCAAATCACAATTCTCAAATTTTATACCGTATCGTCGACAGGCACTCTTCACAATATAAAGCAAAACGTCCCTATGGCTCATTCCTATTCTGGATGACTGCATAAAAAGAAAACTGTTTTGCTCCATTCCGCTTATCGGATTGAAGTCTGAAAACCATAAATTTCCATCCGGCATCAACCACCCATCGAACCTTGCAAAGTTTCTCATTCCGAGAAGTTTAAATAATTGCTCTGACTGGATTTGAATCCTTCTGATTACATCTTCAGAAAAACGCGGCGGACAGTGATATGTTACCTGTCTTGATGCTAAATATTTTTTTCTATAATCGAATATCTGATGGTCACTATAATCTAGCTCCATTTCTGTAGGAAGGACTGCTACCGGCATACCAAAGCGATTCTCTAATATGATTACAGTAAACTCAACCCCATTACAAAAAGGTTCAACAACTAACCTTGTATCTACTCTTTTTGAGAAAAGATCATGAGCAACTTTTAGGGCCTCATCTACTGTTGAAACTGAACTTACTCCAATGCTTGAACCTCCTGTTGCAGGTTTCACTACTGCACGTTTGATTTTATGGTCCTTAAAAAACTTATTGATTATCTGTTTGTGATTTTTTAAATGACTTTTTAATAAAACAGATGGAAGAGTATAGAATCCATTATCTCTTATAAACTCATTCGCATTAAATTTATCAAATGCCCGTTTACATGCGTCTTCCGGTGAGCCAATACATGGAATTTTGTATCTTTTAAGAATGCGCTGGATTTCCCCGTCCTCACCAAATGGGCCGTGCATTACAGGAAATGCAAGGTCGACTGTTTTGAGATATTTACCTAAGGCAGATTTGGATAATGGCTTTCCTGATGAGTGTAATTTAAAATCAAAATCTGATGGAGTATTTGAATAAAGCTGGCTTCTGGAAATCAGATAGGCATTTTTTTTATGGTCGAAATAGATTGGAAGTATTTCTATCTCCTCTGAATGTAAGTGGTCGCAAACGGAGCGTGCGGAGTTGAGGGAGATACCTCTCTCCAATGATGGACCGCCACACAACAAAGCAATTTTCAATTTACAATTTACAATTTTCATTTAACAAATGTAATTATTCGCAAGGATTGTACATTAAATTTTTGGCTTAAGCAAAGTGTTTTAAAATTTAAAATTGTAAATTGTAAATTTGTGACGATTTTTTCGCATAATTAAAAATACAATAAGTTTTGACAAATATTAAAAAATTGTTAAAATTAGAATCTCGTGAATGTCGTATTGGCTAATAGTGGTCATACGATGATCGAGACAACAACAAAGGTATTGATATCAATACCACTTTTGGAGGGAAAATGCCTAGACCTAGTAAACTGCCGTTCGGGAAACATGAATCGGATAATTTTAAAAAGTCCGCAACTGTAAAGATTGCGAAAAGTCAGCACAAGTGTCCCAGATGCGGGACAATGCTTGGAAATATAAATGACCACAGCAATTGTCCTACATGCAAGGCAAAGTTTAAATTTTTCTAGTCACCTCCCCTCCTTTTAGAAAGGTATGATATCAATACCTTTTTTCCCTACATATTTTTTTTCTACATGATAAAATACTTTCGCAATAATTATGAATTATCAATTACAAATTACGAATGAAAATAAATCAAAAAATCTTCCGTGCATATGACATCAGAGGCACCTATCCCGACCAGCTTAATGCGGAGAGTGCTGAGTTGATTGGGAAGGGGTTTGGGACCTATTTATATAGGAAATTCAAAACTCAAAATTCAAAACTCAAAGTGGTTGTGGGGATGGATTGCCGTACTCATTCTCTTGAGCTTCATAAGGCTTTTGTAAATGGACTACTATCAACTGGATGCGATGTGACAAATATTGACAAATGCCCGTCTCCTTATCTCTATTTTGTGAATACTGAGGGTAAATTTGATGGAGGTTGTGTAATTACTGCCAGTCATAATCCTAAGGAATATAATGGGTTTAAGTTGATAACTCATAATGCGCATGCGGTTTTTGGTGATGAATTGCAGAAGGTCTATCAGATTATTGAGAAAGGTGAATTTGCGACTGGAAATGGGAAAATGATCAGTGCTGATTATTATGATTTTTATCTACAAAAGATTAAAAGTATCTTCACTTTCTCTCGTCCTCTAAAATTAGTTATTGATACTGGTAACGGTATTGCCGGTATTATGTATCCCAAAATCCTAAAGGAGTTGGGGCATGATGTCGTCGAATTATATACGGAATGTGACGGTACTTTTCCAAATCATGAAGCTGATCCGATCGTTGAGGAAAATGTAGAGGATTTGAAGAAAATGGTCGTAGATGAAAATGCGGATCTTGGCATTGCATTTGATGGCGATGGTGACAGATGCGGTGTTATTACGGAAAAAGGTGAGTTTGTTAATGCTGACAAATTGTTAATGCTTCTCACTAAAGATGTTTTAAGCAGACATCCTGATAAATCAGTTGTATTCACTGTTTCTAACTCTCAATCCCTATTCGATCTTGTGAAGGAGTGGGGCGGAAAACCTGTGATGTGTGAGGTGGGTCATTCTTATGTTGAGGATGCTATGACTGCGCATGATGCCATTTTAGGAGGTGAACAGTCAGGTCATTTCTTTTTGCCCGAGGATTATTACAAATATGACGACGCATTAATCACGTCATGTCGTGTTCTCAAAATACTGGCTGATTCAGATAAAACTATTTCAGAGCTATTTGAGCAATTTCCTAAAACATATGATCAGCCGGAGATGAGACCGTTTTGCCCTGATGAAAAAAAGTTTGAAATACTGGAACAGGTCAAAAAATACTTTAAAGACAAATATCCAAATACAACTATCGACGGAATACGTATGGATTTTGGGAATGGCGGTTGGGCTGG
>JAUXDO010000016.1 GCA_030618315.1 Candidatus Peregrinibacteria bacterium
AACAGCATCTTCAGCTTTTTTATTAATTTCAAGTTTAAAAGTATCAAGCAGTTCAATTGAGCGTGCAATTTCGCCTGTTGCCATTTCACGAACCTTGCCAATATCCAGGATTTTACTGGTTTCTGGCGCAGGTGCTTCAGTCTCATGTGAATCATCTCCTTCTGGCTGTGGTTCAGGTTGTGACTGTTCAGGTTCTACTTCTTCAGGTTCTACTTTTTCCACTGCCGGTTCAGTAGGTGCTCCACCCAGTATTTTTTTGATGAAATTCATACCGATTTTATGTTCACCAGGTACTCCTTTTTTTATTCCATGGTGTTTCATAGTTTCGCTGCTATCAGCATCAGAATTTTTTTGCCAAAATCTTAGTGCTTTTGTAATTTTATCTAGCTCTTCCCAGACAGCAACATCTACGTTCATAGCGGGATTAATAGCCGATAGTTTTTTGTCAACAATTCTATCTGGGGTATCTGTGTTACAACCAAGTGTTTCATTGAAAATTATATTCAGAGCCAATAATTTATCACTTTCAACCCATTTCATAACTTGTGCTTTGGAAATTTCGACTCCAGAAATTGCTGTAAGAACGGCTCTAAGAAGTGTTTGCAGGTTATTAACGTCATACCCCCTATGGGTTACAATTGATTCATATTTGTCTTTATCAGATTGATCTGCATCCAGAATTGCTTCCTGGTCGAATTTACCATCCATTAATTCATGGTTACGGAGTAAGCCAATTATTCCACACATTGCACTCAGGTTTACCAAAAAATCTTTATCGTCGGGTATATCACTTGCTTCAGCTTCCTCAAGCCTTTTCTGTAGTGCCTCTAGCCCTTTTGCTTCATTGAGTTCAGGCAAGCCAGTTCTTTTAGATTCTTTTGGACCTTTTTTGCCCTTTTTTCCTCCGATTAATGAGTCTATAGCCGATTTTGCTCCACTGCGGGTTTTGCTTACAGTTGACACCTCATCTTGTCTTTTCTTCTTTTTGGCAGCTTCCTCTTTTTTAAGCAGTTCTGCATAGGCTTTTTTTTCCTTAATTTCCTTTGGGTTAAATTCGCCTTCATCTTCAGCCTTTTTATTCAGCCTCTTCATTTCAGCGAGACTGTCACTATCACTTCCCAAAACTGCATCAAGCGCTTTACGAAAAAATGATTTTTTTGGAGTTTGTGGTGTATTTGGATTATTAGCCATGTTATAAAAGTTAGTTATTAATTAATTATATAATATTTTAAGTTAAATGTCAATAGTTGTTTGTTCAATTGTATAAATTGAGTACTGTTCCCTCCTACGCCATTACAGCGTAGGACGGGAACAGATTACTCGCTAAGTTATTAATCGTTAATCGCTACAGAGTCCACCCAGCGTTATCGGAGATGCTCGGGGGGCTCCCGGGATCACCTTTCTTGGGTTGTTTGGCCAGTATCTCGGAAAGATTCGCATTTGGTGACAGCGTTCTGCATCGCTGGCATAAGCTGTATTCAAGTGGGTTTTTGCAGTCACAGGTTGGACTAGCACATACAACCCAATCTGTCCGAACTTCGTCCATATCTCCATTTAAATGGCTTTTCAGACCCTTGAATCCTTCGTGTTTTATCGCTGACACTGCTTCAAAGATCCATCTTCTCTTGAGAAACAGAATAAACGGGAATACAAGAGGAAGCCACTTGATAATGTGTGGAAATAGAGAGGCTGTGTATTTAGTTATCACGGTAGCTCCAGCTTTCACCTCTTCCGGATTATCCGGTGCTGTCAGCCAGGAATTTTCAGCAAGCTCATTCAGTAGAATGCAACCTCTGGAACAAATGAACGAAAGAATAAATATCCCAAGTGCTGAACCTATCACACTGCCATCTTTTCCAACAACTTTCTTTTTCCTTCTGAACCAGTAGGTGCAGACGAGAAACAAAGAAGCAAAAGCAAACTGGTTTTGCCAGCTGGTACAGAGGATCCACCTTGATGGCGTTTTTATAACACCCAAGGCATAATCACCGGCATCATACAATTTTACACCCCCTTGTCCTACTCTGACGACACCATCTTTTATTTCGACGGCTTTATCCTTAAACTCTATGCCCTTTTGCTTGGCCTTTTCGAGGCATTCCTTGGGATCACCGATGCAATTACCTGCCTTATCAAACAGACCTTCCCCCCAGCCCATAGCTATTTCCCCCCAGCTGGGCTTCTTCTCACCTTCCGCGGTGGCGGTAGTCTCTTCCTCTGCGTAAACAGGGAACGACATGACAGTGAAAACCACTGCCAAACAAAAAATTGTGATTTTCATTGTTTTCATTGTCTTTTCTCCATAATTCCAACGGGCCTCCCCGTTTTGTTTGTTGTTTTCAATGACCAAGCTATCCAATTTCTAATATCTAATTTCGAAATTCTAAAAAATGGACAAATTGGGCCATTGAAAACCTAATTGATTAATATCTTAGCGATGTAAAAGAACAAATCTGCTATCCACTACTCTGCTATAAAACAGAAAATGAATAACAAGTTACGATCTTTTATTAACGAATTGCGATGTGTCATTTCGTTCCGCCGTGGCGGATCACAACGTCATTAATAAAGCGTTGCCCTCTTCCCCGTACCGAGTGGTACAGGGGAGAGGGGGGTACAACGCTAGTAAGCTATAGTTTCAAGTTTCCTGCTGTTTTGTCGCTTAAGTTCGAGGCAGTCAAAGCTTCCTCAGTGGTTTCCTTAAGCGACCTGGAAGTATCGGAACCATCATCCGGTTCATCATCCGGATTAGTGCCAGGTTTAAATTGTGTTTTCGTCACCTTATCGTAACCGCAGTTAACACAATACCGTTCACCGAGTTTGATCAAATCACAGCCCGGACAACGTTCCAGTGGTTTGATGTCCGATACAATTACAGGCTTAGGCGTGCCGTCTTCCGGGCAGAACTCTATGTTCCACTCGTGCATCTTTCCGCACTTCGAACACTTCCAAGGTGCTCTGGGAAGAGGAGTGCCACAGCTCTTACAGAACTGCTCATTCTTTCCGTGTCGTTTTCCGCAAGCGGTACATTTCTGTCCACGATTAGGCGGAAAGACGAATTCGATTTGATCCTGGAAGAATAGGTAGAGATAGCCAAGAACAAATCCCTTTTCAGCGATAATGGCAGCATCCGCAGCCTTTTGTTCCGGAGATCTGAGCACTTGCTTCCAGACGAGATACAGTATGAGCGCAATTGAGGCAATTCCCGCCCGAACTAGCAGGAACGATGTACTTGCAGTATCAGCTTCCGGACCAAAATACAGCTTCGCTAGATGCGGAGACGTAATAAAGTTCGCTGCGCAAATCTGAAGGATTACTCTGGTTATCGGAAGCTTGATGATGGCAAAAATTACCCCGAAGAAGAAAACCGATGGCCAGATATACCTCATATCAAAGGCATCAAAACATGACCCATTGCTACTGAACAACCCAGTAAAAAAGGCAATTACTAACGGGAAAAGGTAGTAAAAGAGAAGTAGTAGTTTTCCAACTGGTACCCCTTTAATAAATGGAATATGCTTTATTATAGTAGTTTTAGAGGGTGTGAAGCCAAAAATTGGTTTACCAAATTTTGTTTGATCAGGTCTAAGGATAAACATAAGCTTATCCGACCATCCGTCAACCTTTTTCCAGGCTTTATCGAGTTTTTCCGGCTTGCTCATAATAAGCCATGCGCAACCCCACATTCCAATCAGGAATGCTGTGTACGGGTACGCACGCCAGCCGATGCTCTCTTCGAGCTTGTTGAATCCCCTGAACGGGAATGCCAGAATGAATGGCCAAATAAATGACCAGAATATCCAGGATCCCTTGTTGCTAACCCAATAAAATACAGTCTGTATGAATCCAAACATTTTCCATATCCTTCCTGGGGCTAACAGCCTCCAGTTTTGATTGTTGATTGTTGTTTGTTGTTTACTAATCGATCTAATGAATGAATTTATCCCGCTAAGCGGGACAAATTCATTCATTAGACCTCGCTAACAACAAACCAAGTTACAAGATTGATATTAAAAGATTTAAATTAATCTTCAATCTTCAATCTTCAATCTTCAATCTTCAATCTTGAATAATATAACTTACCAGCATGTAAAAGAACAAATCTGCCAGCCACACCCTCAAAAAATAGGAGGAGTGGGTGACAAGTTACGTCTTTCATTTAGGTTGTAGGATTTAGGTTGCAGGATTTATGTTGTAAATAAGTCTTAAATCTTTCAACTTACAACTTTCAACTTACAACACTCATTAGTCGTTAACATTTTTTAAAGGGCAGGTGCGCGAGGGCGAGTTAGGGGGCTTACTTATAGGATTAACTTGACATCTAAACATAATATTCCATAAGTGTATGTATTTTACAACAAAATGTAGAAAAAGTCAAGGGTAAATCATGGTTTTCGGGTCAAAAATAAATCATTAAAAAATAGCTTAAATTAAACGAATTAAGCATCTTTTTCTCCCACCAAAGGAATGATTGCACATAAAATCCGAAATGTCAAGGCTCTTAGGGGGCGATTCAATTATCATTTAACATTTAACATTTTGCATTTATAAGCGGAAAAAATGCCATAAAAAAGTGTGAAAATTTGGGGATTTACAAACACCACAAACAACCCACCCAAAATACTAAATGCAAAATGAAAAATAAGAATCCGAAATCAGAAATTCGAAATCAGAAATCTACTTCTTCTTACCCTTGCCTTTGCCTTTGCCTTTTCCTTTTCTACCCTTCTTGCCTCTTCTAGCACGTGCACCAGCAACCTGTCCTCTTACTGTTCCATCTGTATTATATCCATTATCAAAACACCAATCAGCGTAGTATGATTCCCATTTTGCATCTGTCCAGTTTGTAGGTCTAGGGTTGTCCCAACTGGTAGATGGACGACCAGGAATTACACCATAGTAATAGCTATTACCTGTTATTATCGCAAGATCTCTAAGCGCTTTAAACATAGTTGCGCGTTCAGGATGAGCAATGTCGCTATAAAAGTCGGAACGTGCTGACCCGGTTTCACCTGCTACACCGGTAACTTCATCATAAAGCTGTTTATTAGGCTCTTCCCAAGTCGCCATTCTTGTAAGGAAGTCAGATTGTGGTTCATTGGCAGGTATAAATCTATTAGTAACCCAGTCACCCATTTTCCCAAGGCGTTCAGCAGCACCCATTGCGGCACCACCAACACGACCTGCTAATTTCATAGCTGAAGCAATAACCTTTCTTGCACCTGGAGAATCAACACCGTATGCTTCCTTAAGGTTACCCCACGCCCCCCTACTTGGGTCAACGTAGAATGGATGTCTGTATTTATTGGGAACTTTGGTATCAGCCCAATGACCACTAGCTCTAAGGTTAAATTCTTTTCCGCCAGGTAATGGCATACGCCAGAATGTGTACCTTTTTTCAACACCATTTTTACCACTTTTTACAGCAGCATGAACCGGAAATAACATATCATCTACATATTCCAGGGTTAATGAAGGATGCTGAAGTCTATAGTGTTCAACAGCTTGCTTACGTGCCTTAGTGACCATTTTACTGTTTCTTGCTTTTGCATTATATTCCGAACTATCTGCACTGGCTCCGGCTACTGTGGTTTCTGTAATCAGGTAGCCCACATGTTCATCAGGGAAATCATCATTGACATAAAACATTGATCCCTCAGGATCATTATCTCCTGCCTCTATGGCATTCATAAACGGCTTTTGATAAATACCAAGATGTTTAAATGAAGGATTATATTGCACTTCATAAGCTCTTGGGTCATCAAGAGCATTTATGCGAGCTGTTTCAATTGCTTCAGGAGACATACCGTTTCTGACTCGATCGGTAGCATCAGCCACTGTAATTCCTTCATCTCTTACTAAATTAGCAACACTGCTTCTAAAATTAGCATTTCGCGTTAATATGCCCATGATTTGTGCTTCAGACATACCGTCTCTAACTTGTTCGATAGCCTCAGCCCTTGTAATTCCATCATCTCTTACTAAATTAGTAACATTTCTATTAAAACCAGCATTTCGCGTTAATATTTCATCGACTTGTGATTGGCTCATACCATCCTTAATCTGTAAAATAGCCTGTTCTGGACTAAGATTCGGATTACTTCTTTGCAGATTTCTGACATTATCTGCAAAAACATTATCCAATATTAGCATGTTATCACCTTGTACAATATCCTGTGCGGAAAGTGTTTCGCCTACAATTTGAGGAATCTGATCTTCAAAAAGTATCTCTTTACCTTGTTTTATTTTAGCTAATAAAGCAGGAACAGCCCACTGATCAAGTCCAATTAATACTGAAGGGAAGAATTTAACACCCTCCCATATAAGCTCAACGTTTGAACCAAAGAAATTACGGATTTCAATTTCATGCTCTTCCCATTTCAGTTTCATTCCTTCGATTCCAAAATGTACTTTTGTCTTACCTTTCTCAGCTAATCCATCAACGAAATCAGCGACTTTTTCTGCATTGTCACCAAGATTTTCATATAATTGTGTTGCCGCAAGAGTGGTAGGACTAAGTAATGTCTGGCGACTCCATTCAATAAACTCTGCACCTTTTTCCGCGAAGTAATCAAGTACTGGCGCGGCACCATGTTTACGCATAGTTTCGTTACGTGCTTGTTGGTCGATTTCGGCATCAATTACCAGCCCCCAAGTTAACTTATCACGATTTTGTTTATACATCTTACGAGCCGCTTCCGGAATCGCAAATTTTGAATATTTTAAGTTATTTGCATCATAACCATCTTCCATGCTTGTAGCCCAGCGCTCATTAAGAGCTAATGCGCTTTTATGAGGGCTTTCCTGACTTTTCCTTCCTGCATATTCAAAAAAGTGTTTCATTGTCTGCATTACTACCTTTCTTCCTGCTCTCTCCGGTTCATAAGTTTTCCATTTTTCTCCAAAAACAATGTTATCTACATCAATACCATCAGGGAACTTATCATCCTCACCACTAATTGGCATTCCGTCTTCTCTATTGGTATTTGTATCCATATACCATGCCATTGCTTCATGAAAAGGTATTTTTCTAAGTTCATAAAGAGCTCTTGTATGTTCTTCAGGGCCCACCATCTTGTCATCCATATGGTCTACCCCATCCATAACAAGTACAGCTTCAGAAGTACCTTCGCCAGCTTCCATTAATGTCTCAAATCCCAGTCTTTCCAAAATACCTTTACCTGTAACCTCTTTTGTAGCAAGTTCCGCGGCACCGGCAACAAATAGTAAGCGTAATGCTTTACCGGCCTTTGTATCACCTTTATATGCGGAATGAGCGGCTTTTAAAGCTGCAATTAACATAATTAAACCCGCACCACGATTAGCCCAGCTTTGACCGGGACCAGTAAGCATATTAATTGCTCCTTTAGCATATCTTGTAACCTTATCTCCAATTGTTTCTCCATCTAATTTTGCAAAATATTCTGCTTGCTGATCCGCCGATAAAGCATAGCCTATTTCACGGTCTTTAATTTCACTCTTAATCATTTTGTAAACACCCATTGCGTGAACCTTGCTGTCTTCCATGTCTGCCATATCTGCAGAACCCTCACCATGCATAGCTCGGAATACCATTAGGAAGTGCTTTTTGCCCTCTTTATCACTTGAACCCATACTGTTTTCAAGCATAAACATCAGTTTTTCAAAATTTTCAGGGTCTGGCGAAGCCATAAGTTCGTCCCAATTATCCACACTATAAGTATATCTATCAATTTCAGGTTTTGTGCTTAATGCAGCCATATATCCCTCATATACTCCCACTGTGCTAATACCAAGCCTTTCCATAAAATCCATTCGGCTTTTATCGTCAAGCGAAAGCATATTGTAACCAATTTCAATCTGACTCATATCCTCCTCATATTTTGCCAGCATTGCAGGAGTTATTATGTCGTGATATTCATCATTTCGAATTGATAAAATTAGTGCTTCTGCATCTTTAGAATACGGGTCTTTCATTGCGATTTTAACTGTTTCTAAAAACTTTTTAGAATCTTTTTCTTGTTTTTTGAATTGGTCTAATTTGTCACTTAATGCCGAATCACTCTGCTTTTTAAAAAGTGCAATCATTCCCTTAGGAAATTTTGCCAACACACCCTTATCCATTTGCGCTTTTTCGGCAGGGCTTGCTGAATGCCATTTTATTACTGCATCTAGCGCAGAATTCACTTTTTTATAATTCTTCAGATCAACATGAACCTCATTTGCCAATTGTAATACAGGTAACAATCTTCGTCTTTTCTCGTCCATTCTGTCCGATTTTTCCTGCATGTCATAATGTGGAGATTTTCCAAGTACCATAAGCATCCACCTGTTATCAACACCCAAATCATCGATCAAAACCTCTTTACCTGCTCCAAAATCAATACGAAAATCATTTACACCTTCGTCATATATATTGGTTATCAGCATACGGCGGACAGCCGGATTGTATGAGTCTTTACTGTAGCCATGAGGAAGTGTTTTATCCACCATTGTCATAGCCTTATGAAATTTGCGCATTGCAAGTTCCATAACAAGCTGTGGATTTCCCTTAAGCGAAGAGCGTGTAAAGCTGTCACCGGCAGTTTTTTTACGGAAAACATTTTTTTCTCTTTTGTATTCTGCTTCCGCCAATTCCTGACGTATTTCAAGATTAGATACAATTGATTTTAGCCCTTCATCATCATTAAAATCATCTCCTGATTGTATTTTTCTGTTTAATTGATGAATATAATGACCGATTACTTTATGCTTTTCATCAAAATAATTTTTTTCAGGAGTCCTCGGGATATCCTTTAATGTACTAATATCCAGGCCAATCTGATAAGGCGTGGCATTAGCTTTATCAATAAGGGTTGAAATTTTTGGAACAGCTTTAGCTCTTATTTTTTCATTAATTGCGGTAACTTTCTTATCCGTACCATCCATTTTATCTTTATCAAAATTTTTGTACTCCATCCATGCTTCATGAATGGAAGGAAAACGTTTTCTGTTTTCCTCAGCATCTTCTCCAAAATCAGAACCTAAAATAAAGTTACCTTCAAAACCTTTTGTATCTCTTCGTAAAATAGAGAAAAACAAGTTCTTACTTTCATCTCTATCGCTACTAGATAAGCCATATTCCGGGTTTGTCCAAAAATTCTTAAATCGCTCTGAGCCGGCACTTATAATTGGCGTTACAGTAGCCCTGTCATACATGTCACTAAGTTCAATATAAGCAGGCTTTTTCTGTATTTTTGTTTTTTCTGCAGCATGAGCAAGTGCTTCATTCATTCTGGTGACTATTATTTCTCCACTGGCAATCGAGGGATTTTCTTTTGCTTCCTCCAGATCTTTTAGTTGAGATTCAACAGTACTGCCGGCAGAAGTAGCCCCAAGTAAGTCAATTTGTAACTGTACAGCGGCACGAGCCTTTAATAATTCTCTATAATTACTCTCGCTTATTGATGAGGGTTGTCCATGCTGTAAGACAACATTCATTTTGGCCAATATCGCATGAAGCTGTCTAATAGCAGGTGCATTGTCTTCCATTTGCAATGGAGCAATATTAACAGATATCTTATTAAGGTCAGGCCTTTGTTTTATATGGTCATTCCATTGAGTTCGAACAAACACCTTGTCAATAAATATTCTGCGTCCTCCATATACAACTTCTGTACTGCTAGTAAGCATACTTCGTATTTTCAACAGTTCTTTTCTTTGATTTACATAATCAAAGTTGGCAAGTGTGTAATGTTCATCATCTCCAAATCTAAAAGGTCTGGTCAAAATATCATCAATTTCCTTAACAAGTACACTAAAATTACTAACATCAGTTGAAAGAGGTTTTTTATAGGGCTCATTCCAGCTATTATTAGGATTTGTATTATTTTTTGTATTGTAATGGGCAATTTCTTTCTCAAGCTTTTTTTTGAATGCTTTAAATTTCTTTTCAGCTTCTTTTATCTCTTTTTCGGAAGCAATCTCTTCCCTTCTGGCTTTTTCTTCTACACTTTCATATTTCGATGCTTTCTCAGGAGTACTAGCTTGATAAACCAAAAACATCGGCAATAAGCCAAATAGTCCATTATTTTCGTTTCGGTGATTAATTGAGTTTATTCGCATTTGTTTTTCTTTTTTTCTATAACTGCCTCAAATCTCACTTATTTATCTATATATTATAGCAAATTTTGGCTTAAATAGCTAGTCTATACGTATTGACGCACTCTAAAAAAGTGATGTAATTTATTCCTATTTTAGAATCCCAACTCCTTTTTTATCAGACCTATTGTAGAATCCCCCTAGCCCCCTTTATCAAGGGGGAATGATTATAGGGTTTATATGTTAGAAGTTCTGTGTTTTTAAAATACGTAACTCTAAATAAAAAACACCTCCACCCATCTCAGCTACAAAGCAACCGTATAACCAAAAGCCTCCTTGATAAGGGAGGACTGTGCGGATTTAACGGATTGGTGGTGGGTTCTACAATAGGCAAATAACAAATCACAAATGATAAATGTGAATCCGAAACCTTGCCTACCGGCAGGCAGGTCAGAAATCTGATATCACAAATCTACCTCTTTCCTCTCGCATCACTTCTCATTTCGTAATATCTATTCTTCAGTAAATGTTCAGGGTTACCATTTGGGTCAGTCTCATAATACATATCATCAATTTGCAGTGTTCTACCGTCTCCTCTCGTATTTTTAGCAACATCACCATTAATAGCAGCCATAAGGTAACCATCAAGACTGATATCAATAAATGGGTATTTTTTTGAGTCAGTAATATCTGGTGGCATCATAATTATTCTGTAGAAACCGGGTTTTTCATCAATAGCACCAACTGTCAAAAGCCATTTAAAATCATCTTCAATATAATCATTATATGTTTCAAGGTTATTGTTCTGATCCGCTGTCAGATTTTGAAATCGTTTAAAATCATCTGGAAAGCTATTAAATTCCGTCTCTTCATCAAAACCTCTTGCCTTCATAACCCTAGCAATATGTTTCGGAACTGTTTTGTTAAGCAACATAAACATTATTTTAAGAGGATTAGCTAAATCTCTTTTATCCTCAGTCGTTTGGTCACCTAATGAATTACTTATAATATCCTTTTGACGCGAAACAGTTCTTGCAATTTTACCTTCATTGACTTCATAAGGATTAATTCCCACCTTTCTCAATTTATCTCCGTCAGAACTGCTATCAGTCATAGTATCAACGACTTGTGTTATACATCCAAGTCTGGAATCGGGATACATATCAATTTTCATTTTAAAATCACCTGAAATTTCATTGTTTTCACTGGAACATCGTTTGGTAATAATAATATCTCTTTCTGAATTATCATCCCGGTCAATTTCGTATGAAAAATCATATGGATGCTGAATTATTAACAGCATTGATTGCAATACTTCCCCTCTCCATTTTTCTTTATAAATATGATTAAGAAACAAGGGATTGATATATGTGGCACTAATAAGGTCATTACACATTACCAGCCTATTCAGCTCTTCCTGACCAATCACCTCATGTCCTCTTTCTAATTGCTGGGCAACTCGGGATCTGCTGGTATAATCCACAAAACCGGTTTCATTATAATTTTGATAAGGCTTGATTGGCTCCTTTTTTTTACGGGCATCGGCTGAACCAGCACCGAGCGTTATAGCTCCGGCAAGTAGCAATCCGATTTTCGTCAAAGCAGATCTTCTGCCAGGATTTTCTAGTTGACCCTCATCATGCTCACGCCCTTGATTTTCGCTTTTATTAGACATTAAATAATGCTTTAGAAAATATTCGGTATTATTCTAAAACAATTTTTCTAGAATGTCAAGCAAAAAATCATGTTAAAAAATCACTAATCCAAAAGGGATTTCTCAACTCCCGCTGGTCGCTCGAAATGACGATTGCCAAAGGGTTGGGAAGGCGGATTTTCTCGTAGAGAAAATTCGCCTTCCCCCAATAGACTTGCCGTCATTCCGACCTGCCTGCCGGTAGGCGGGGCGAAGTTTACGTAGTCGAGGAATCTACTTAAAACTATTAAACGCATTCAGTGTCTGCTCTTTAAATTCATCCAATGCAATTATAATCGCCTCCTGTGCTTCCGGACTATGTCTGATAATCTCAGCAAATAAAAATTCAATTTCATCTTCATCACTATATTGTTCCATTACATAATCAATAACTTCCGGTTCAAGATTCATTGAAGCTGTATTTAAAATCACATGATTCATTTGCTTCTGCATAGCTTGTTTAAGCGCTTTAACCTTTTCCGGTTCATCATTTTCCATGCCCATTTCCACGATTAATTCATCAATAATCGTACTCGGATCAAACGGTGTTGTGTTGTCATTTTCACTCATATATTTATTATTATATTCGGATTGATATCGGATTGATTTCGGATTGTTATCGGATTGATAATCCATTCGATATCCATTCGATATCCATTCGATATCCATTCGATTTAGGCAGCCATCGGTGCGGGCATCGCTCCACCCATTTGTGGCATCTGCGGTGCTTTCATTCTATCTGATACACCTTTTTTCATCCAGCTTGGAATTGAACCCCCGAGCCATCTCCAGGTGTGCGGTAACAGCAATGGTAGTCCGGCCAATGTACCGATTATCCCTACTTTAGCAGCTAATTTTGTTGCCCACCATCCTGTTTTTACCGTTGCGCCAACAGTGGTTACTCCGGCTCCTATACCCTTTTTAACCCCTCTTTTGGCTTTTTGCCTGCCTTCTTTTGTACTCATCATCTTAGCAACTTCAGGTGAGAAAACACCTGCTAATGCGGCAGGAAGTAATAGTGGATTTAACATTGCGGCACCCACGGCAAGTCCTGTAGTGGCAAGTCCCCGAACAGCTGCACTTTGAAATGCTTTCTTAACTTTTTCATTTTTAAAATGTGTACTTGAAAGTCCAGTTGCTAACGATGCCCCTCCTCCAAGTACTCCCAGTTTGGTAGCAAGACCAGCCGTAGCTAAAGCTCCACCACCAACAATACCTGTAGCTGCAACTGTACCGGTAAGCGCAAAAGTCTTTGCAGCCTTCCATCTCAAAATCTTTTTCGAAATATCATTTTTTGAAACAGTCGCATTATTCAGCTCTTCAAAATAGGCATTCATCATATCTACGCCTTTCGCATTTTCCTTTCCGCGGAATGAAGTTTTCACTTTATCCTTAATATAATTACGTTGTAATGTCTTCATATGTCCTATTAAATTCTCTGCTCTTCCGGCAGAAATCACCCTTAAGTAGCGCATATTCCCATCATGCAATGCCATTTCCAGATAAGCCATAATTCTTGGCAGGGTTTTTTTCATATTTTGATCATTGATTCCGCCACTCAGACTCTCAAACCATGCCTCAACCGCTCCAAGATTATTATGAGATTTTGCAAGTTTTTTCCAGTCCTCTGGTTTAATACTGCTGAATTTTGGATCTTGTCCAATTGATTCCAGCGTACCACCCAAGCTTTGTTTTAGGAGAGTCATGCCACTTGCAAGTCCGTAAAGTATATTGGCCGCTCCGGAAGCAATATCTGTAACTTTGCCTAATGCTTTTCTTCTTTGAGCCTGAATCAGTTCATCTGTTTTTGCTGAAATATCCAGCATCGACATCTTACTGCCTTCTTTTTTCGCGATATACACCTGAATCATAGAAAGAACCTGAGCGGTAGAACCATATTCCATTGTTCCATCTTTAAGATCCATAATTTTTTTGAATTTATTTTTGTTTTCAATTAATAAATTTAGCTGTCTTTTAAGAATTCTATAACGGGTTAATCGTGTCTTAATATCCTCTTCACTCATTTTGTTTGGCATTCTGGTTGCCTGACCTTTTGCGATTAAAACCTCTTCTCTCATATCTTCTACTTCACTGTCTTTTGACTGCATTAATTTTTCTAGACCTGCTTCATTCATTTGCATAGCAAGTGCTAGCTCAAACTCATTTCTTTCGGTAAGAAGTGCAATTTTTTTATCACCATTTGCAGAATTTGCTTCGGCAAGTTTAGCATTTAATTGTGGCTGTAGTTCCTTTTCACTCTGTTTAGCTAAAACATCACTCACGGCTAAGTTAACAGCAGTTTTAGGCTTTAGTAGAAAATTTGTAAGCTCAGTAACACCGTATTTTTTTATTGTTCCACTTTCAGATAACAATTTCAAAATCGCCAGACTAGCCGGGTCATGTTTATGAAATTGTTCCTTTTTTTCAAGAACTTCTGCCATCATTTTGTTAACATCACCTTTGGAGACCTCTGGATTAGCTGTCATTGCACTGGTTCCAGTATCGGCATCAGCATCTGGTGTATCTGCACTGCTATCTGCTCCACTATCTGCACTACTACCAGATGTATCAGCACCTCCACCACCTCCACCACCTCCACCTGCTCCTTCATCCGTAATCAAATCCCCGAAAGTATCAAAATCGTCATCAAATGTGTCATTAATAAATTTATCTAATTCCGCAAGTTTGTCTTTTCTCCCTCTGCGTCCAAGTTTTGTAATTTTTTCTATTAACTCATCATCGTTACTGGCTTTAATATCAAATATACTAGCCAAATCTGAATCTACAAACTGTTTAAATTCCTCCTGAAAATCACTAAACTGACCCCTGTCATTCTCATCAATATCATCAGGATTCAATCTAATAATTTTAAAGATTTTTTCAATTTTACCTCTTAATTCCGTATTTGATTTACCATATGCAACTCTTAACAGCAGGGTTTCAATTTTACTGTGTTCATCTTGTACATCAATTACATCAGGAGTTTTATCCTGAATAGAACTAATATCAATTTCAAGAATTTTGTCGATTTTTTTAACTGTTATAACTTTATCCCTAGGAGAAAATTCATCAGCCTTTTTCGCTCTTGTTACTGCGCGCGAAAGAACACCAATAATCTTTTTACTATCCTTTTCATTATCAATTTTTTTACTACCTTCATATATCTCCCACAAAACCACAAATTTATCTCTTTTATCTTTATCATCCCCAATAATACCCGCAACTAAATTACGAAGATTATCAGGCTTAATAAAATCAGGAAGTTCTTTTGGTTTCTCTGGTTCGGAATCTGGTGATGCTTTTGGCTTTGGCTTAGGCTTCGGAGCAGGACGTTTCGGCACTTTGAAATGTTTTAATAAAGGCACTCTTAATCCAATATCTTCCAAAGTCCGATATCTTTTTCTGATTTCATTAGCAATAGCTGAAGTATCAACATTCTCATTAAAATAATCGGAAATATCCTCCAATTTATTTTGATGAGTTTCCGCAAACCATTGTCTTAGTCTGTTGGCCTCATCTATATCTCCAAATGTTTGCATGATTTTAAGCTCAGTCATGCCTCTGTATTTTTCAACTCTGCTTAACACAATTAGAGCTGACATAAGTTCATACCCTTCTTCTGTGTCTGCTTTTGACATTTTATCTAATTCAGCCAATCTTTCCTTAGCCAATTCCACTCTCGTTTTTGGCTTTACTGAATCTTTTTTATTTATTTCTTCAATTAATCTTACAAAGTTTTCATCTGTCCATTCAGGATAATCCGTACTTCGATTGCTCAGATTTACCCCTTTAGCCATATCTGCAATATCCAGCTCTTTTAGGCCAAATTGTGTATAATTAGTTCGCTTTAGATCTTTAAGTTCATTAGCCTTGCTGATTATTACAGAAGCATCAACGCCCTTTGGAAGTCTAATTTTTTCACCAAGTTTAATAAGAACATTTTTAACGTCATCGACTGTCAGAATTTTTACTTTTTCATCCGTAGTGTTAACCTTGCCATCCTTAATCCACAAACGTAATTGAGCTACAGATTCTTTGTAAACATCTCCATTCTTATCCAATTCATCAAGCCCTTTGGACAATGCTTCAGCATTTAGCTCTCTTTTCTTTTTCAATCCTTCTTCAATCTCCTCAGCTGTTTTTTTAGGCGGTGCAGGTGGTGGAGTCAGAGGTTTAATAGATGGTTTTACAGTTTCAGTATCGGCTTTTCTAAGTTCATAAAGAAGGTCTACAAAGCTTTGTTTCGGCCACCCCTTATAGTCACCTGAACCTTTTCCTTCCGCTGCTCCTTCCGCAATCCACTTCTCTATTTTTTCAATTTCTTTTTTATACATTCTTGAAAATTCCACCTTATTTTTCTTCAATTGTGTCGCTTTTGTCTCAAAATTTGCAGGCTTAACAGTTTCAACTTCTGCCGGTTGTGGTGGCTGGGAAGGAGTTGTAGCACCGCTAGGTTTA
>JAUXDO010000046.1 GCA_030618315.1 Candidatus Peregrinibacteria bacterium
AGGCCTTAACAACTGGTACATTTTTTAATGTGGATTACAAGTTAGCTGGTAATACAGCCATTGCTCCTAATGTTTATTCAGGTATTATTATTTTTAAACTTGCTGCAAATCTCTAGTGATTTAATACCCTAAGTAATATTTATATTACTTTGCTTTAGACAGTTATTTGACTTTTAAAAACCCCCTCCTCCTTCGCGTAAAGCTTCGGAGGACAGGGGGTTTTTTGTTATATACATTTTAAGCTATGCGTTTCTATTAGCTTTTCTTTTTTTTCTGAATAATAAAAATAATAAACCTGCAATTATTAATAATGCTATTCCTCCAATAACATATCCTAAATTTGTAATTTCACCGAACCTGACACTAGCTTTAACTGTTTCTTTTGTAAGCCCAAGCTCACCATGTAATGTTGCTTTATAACTACCTTCCGGCATATCTGTCTTAATCCATTCTATCTGGTAATCCTTTGTATCTCCTGGATTTACAAATTCCATATCCTCAGGAAGATCAATTTTTGCTACCTCATAGCCAAATGCATTGGTAATACTTATAAAACCTGTAAGTCTTTCAATAACATTACCGGTGTTTTTAACAGTAAAAGTAAAATTTGAAC
Organism: Candidatus Peregrinibacteria bacterium; assembly: GCA_030618315.1. Classification (GTDB taxonomy): domain Bacteria; phylum Patescibacteriota; class Gracilibacteria; order UM-FILTER-43-11; family UM-FILTER-43-11; genus JAFGCT01. The sequence goes on from JAUXDO010000046.1 coordinate 614, forward strand.
TACCAGAAAGGATATTAATATCAAATTTATCAATTTTTACACTTTCATCGATTTCAAATTCCACTTGTTTTGTAACTGGTATACCTTCACCATAACTCATAGTAGCTGTAGCGGTAAATTTACCATTTTCAAAATTTTGACTCCATTGGCTTATAAAAATACGATTGCTACCCGGTAACACATTCCCGCCATTGCGATTGATTATAATAGTGTTTGAAATAGTTGGAATAGAATCTGCTGATCCCATATATGAACCTGTATCTATAATTTCTCTTCCGGTTTTTGTATTAGTTATTTTAATATCTCCGACTGGCTTTATATGAACATTCCCGTTATTTCTAAATGTTACTGAAAATGGAATTGCCTCATCTGATTTTATTTCTTCAGCTATTTTAATGCTTTCAATTTCACCAGTAGTGTATATATCACCTGATACTTTTAATAAAAGCAAACTGGCAACGCGCGAAACAACAACAATCCCTGTACTACCATTCAGCCCATCTGTCTTAGGCCTTTGGGAAAATAAAATTTGAGCATATTTCCCTCCAGGCTCAGCATCTTCAGGAGCTGTAATTGTAATAGTAACTCTTTTTCCTTCATTAGATAGTAATGGAAATCCTGTATCTGAATATGTAATCCATTTAGTAACACTTAAGGCATTATTTTCATCTGTTTCATCGTTTATTGGGTATCCCTCCTCGCTATTTTTATTAAAGGCTTCAACCTCTGTTACGACGTTGTCCATTTCTTCATCCCCCTCATTAAAAACAGTGATGATCAATGTTTTAGTTTCCCCTGGATCAATATCTATTTCTGTTCTTGAAGGACTAATACTAATGGCTAAAGTGCTTTGTACAAGTACAAAAAAGGCAAATGTAGAAAGTGCCAATTTAAGAAAGTTTCTTATTTTCATAATTATCTATTTTAAGTTTTAAATTATCTTAATCATTTTGCACAGTTTTATGATTTAAAGCAATGTTTTTTTATATCTTGCACCTCTTCCTAGTCCGACTCTTTCAATTTTCTTAAGTTTTAATAATACTTCCAGCGCCTGTTTAACGGTTGGACGTGCTATGCCCGTATTTTTTGTGATATCACCTGTACTTGTTTCTTTTATTTCTTCGATGTACCTCCAAATAATTAACTGTTTTTCTGATAGAATTTTTTCGATATTTTCTTTTGATAAAAGCTCTACTGCCATCTGTGATTGTTTTAATATAATATCCAGGAAAAAACTAAGCCAATCAGATATATTTTCCTTTTTTGTATCTATTGTTTTTTGGCTACGTCTTAAAGCAACATAATAGTCGGGCTTATTGTCTTCAGTTAATTTCTCGTGGGAAATATAAGGCATGTATAAATAGTTCGCTTGAAGTAAAAGTAGATTAGTAAGCAGGCGAGACAATCTGCCGTTTCCATCAGTAAAAGGGTGAATTTTTAAGAATTCCACTAAAAAATTTCCTATTATTAACAATGGATGATATTTTTCTTCTTCTAATGCTTTTTGTGTCCATTCAATCAGATCTTTCATTTTTCCGGGAGTAAGAAAGGCAGGGGTGGTATTAAAAAGTATGCCGATTGACTGACCAGCTTCATCTATCATATGTACTTTATTTTCACTCTTTTTATACTCACCTCTATGTTTTTTATCTTTTTCAACATATTTCAAAAGCTCCTGATGAAAATGCTTGATTGAACCCTCATTGAATTTTAAGTGTTTCCACGTATTAAAAACATTTTCCAATAATTCATAATAACCTTGAACTTCTTGTTTATCACGATTGGTGAATTTTTGGATGCTAATGCCACGCATTAGCCTTTCAATGTCTTCATCGCTTAATTTGGCACCTTCAATACGCGTAGAAGCACCAGTTGAAGTAATTAAAACAGATTTCTTTAAACGACCTAAGACTTGTGGGCTTAATCGTGCTCCAGCTATCCATTGCCCTTTTAACTCATCAATTTTAGCAATTTTAGCAATAATATCTGCTGGAATATTATCAATACGCTTTGAAAGATTGTTCATAATTGAATTAGATATATTAACTATATCCAATTATATCCAATTAGTGGGATAATAACAAATTATTTTAGCTCTCCTTGATTTTATAGTGCCATTTTTCTTATAAAGTATATTATTACATATAATTACGAAAGCGCAACCTTATACAATGGCTAATTCATGCTAATTATGCTATAATAATTAGATTGTTAAATATAAAAATTAACTTGAAAAAATTCGCGCTATTAAAATCCGGTGATATGGGGCTTTACAAAAGCATTGTTTCTAAATTGCTTATTTCTGCAATGGCCTTAAGTATGCTGCCCGCTTCTGTAATAAGCTTGGATGAAATTGTTAACAATTTAACATCAACACCTGTAATTGCTGAAAATCTTGAATATACAGATTCGACTTTAGCAGGACTATTTAGTGCTGAACAGTCAGAAGCCAAACTTTTTAATGAAGATGAGAAAACATTTTTTGATATTGATTATGGTCTTACAAATACATCGGGGCAATATTATCAGACAATTAATACGCCTTATGACTTAGTCATGCCAAAAGATTCAAATCAACTGATACTTTCCAAAAAAACTGACCTTCCTGGGTATAAAATTATTAATGGTGATGAATCATTTGTTATTCCTGAGGATATGACTGAAGAAAAGGAGGAATTTGTAAATCTTCTTCCGTGGGAAACAAATTCTAAAAATATAATTTTTGAAGAAAACAGAGTCCTGCGTAAAAACATATGGAATGGAGTGGATATGTTATCTACGACAAATGAAACAGGTGTTGAACAGAATTTTATAATAAAAAATGAAGATTCTGAGAACATATTTGAATATATTATTGAAACTAGAAATTTAGAATTAAGAACTAAAGAAAATGGGGATTTGGTTTTTACAGATGGTATGGGGCAGGAAAAAATGCGAATCACTATGCCGGAAGCTTTTGGTGTAGAAACTGTTAACAATGAGGAGAAAATTATTGATGTATCTTTTGGTTGGCCAGTTCCGATTGCTGAACCAGTTGCAGACACAGACACAGAAACAGACACGGAAACAGAACCTGTTATTGAACCCCCGCTAAGCGGGATAGATCCTGTTGCAGAGTTCTTACAGCCAGACCCTATTGATGAGGAAGAATCTGATGAGGAAGTTACCGATGAAACAAATACAGAATTGTATGAAATTGTTAGTGGTGATTCATGGTTTGAGTTAGCAGAAAGATATGGAATCACTCACCTTGAATTACAGGCGATGAATTCGGACATTCTTGATTTAATAATTGGGGAGGTTATTAATGTTCCTGTTGAAGAAACAGTTGATGAACCAGTTGATGAACCAGTTGATGAACCAGTTGATGAACCAGTTGATGAGCCAGTTGAGGAACCTGTTGAGGAACCTGTTGAGGAACCTGTTGAGGAACCTGTTGAGGAACCTGTTGCAGACACAGACACAGAAACAGACACAGAACCAGTTGATGAACCAGTTGATGAACCAGTTGATGAACCAGTTGATGAACCAGTTGCAGACACAGAAACAGACACAGAACCTGTTATTGAACCCCCGCTAAGCGGGGTAGATCCTGTTACAGAATTCTTACAACCAGAGCCTGTTGATGAGGAACCTGTTGCTGAAGAAATTATTGAAGATGATGATGAATGTGAACCTAGTGAAAGTGAGGAAATAATTGATCCTGTTATAGAAGAACCATCTGAATTACAAACTAATAATAATAGGTTTCCACTATTTGCATGGATAGCCTATCTTTTCGATAACACATTGGCTGATGAAGAAGTTGCTGATGAAGAAGTTGCCGATGAATGTGAACCTAGTGAAAGTGAGGAAATAATTGAGCCTGTTGCTGAAGAGGTTATTGAGGAACCGGCAGAAGAGCCAGGCGAAACAACTGAAGGTGAAGAGATAATTGAATCTGCCGAGGAAGGTGAAGGTGATGAAATAATTGAATCTGAGGAAATAAGTGATCCTGTTGCAGAGTTCTTACAGCCAGACCCTATTGATGAGGAAGAATCTGTTGAGGAAGTTATTGAAGAAACAAACACAGAATTGTATGAAATTGTTAGTGGTGATTCATGGTTTGAGTTAGCAGAAAGATATGGAATCACTCACCTTGAATTACAGACGATGAATCCGGACACTCCTGATTTAATAATTGGGGAGGTTATTAATGTTCCTATTGAAGAAATAGTTGCAGACACAGACACGGAAGCAGACACTGGCACAGACACAGACACAGGCACAGACACGGAAACAGACACGGACACAGAACCTGTTGTTGAACCAGTTGCTGGAGAGGAACCAATTGAAGAAGTTGCCGATGAAATTGAACCTGGTGAAAGTGAAGAAGCAACTGAGTCTGACGAAGGCTGTGAACCTGTTGCAGAGGAAGTTACTGACGAAGATGAATTTGGTGAACCCGAAGAAATAAGTGATCCTGTTAAAGAATTCCTGCAACCGGAACCAAAAGAAATTCTTACAATTGAAGATTTTATTGAATCTGATCTTTCACAATTTATTATTGCAGATTCAACCGTAGGCGCGAATGCCGATACTTCTCCTGAAGAATTGGAAGAAATGATTAAAGATGAAAGCGGTGATATTACACGTTGGTATAAAATTAAAATAACAATTGATCCACGTGCAGATATTAATTATCCATTTGCATTTACAAATAGAGTGGAAATTGCTGTAACCAAATCACTTGATTATACTGCGGAAAACTTTGCGTTACCTCATGATATTGAGCTCTATGATGAGCTTGGGCCTATTTTTAGATTCACTCTGGATAATGGAACCTGGAATGAAAATGACTTAATTCAAAAGGGATGTCGTTTGATTGGTGGCGGAGGTGAGGCATATATTACAGAATCCGCAATGGAACGTCCGGATATTAGGGGTTTGTATACAAAAGATTTTTCTGCTGAAACTATTCCTGTAAATAAATGGGAAATTCAATGTGTTGAGAAAAAAAATGACTACTATCAACTGTCATCCATTCCTAATATTAAAGGCAGATTAAAACCTGTTTATCCAACAAATCAGATTTATACACTTGTAAGTTCCGAATCATTTGATGCAAAAGAAAGCTGGAAATACTTAAATAAAGTAAAAATACGTGAGGAAGATAATGATCAGGATTTATTTTATGCAATAAGTTTTGATGAAAAAAAATCATTTGTGGTTTGGATTTCAGAACAGAATACCTGGTCTGAAATTGTCAGAACCAGAGATGATTTAATGGAATATAATATTCCGACAATTGATAGTGAAACAGGAGATATCATTGATAATTGGAGTGAATGTGAGAATGTAAACAGTTGTTTACGATTTGCGTTTGAAGCAGAGATAAACCAAATGACGAATGATGTCATAAATGAATTATCTTCCAATGAATGGAATCTTGAAAATGGTTACATCAGGGGTGATAAAATTGATGAAGAAGATGAACGGACTAAAATTATTTATTTTGGTGTAGGATTCAGAACCAGTGATATTAACAAAACACCTGGATTTAATAGAGCTATTTTAGAGTTTTTAGAAGATAAAACTGCGCCAATACTTGAAGCACCTTTTGACCAGGGTGATACAACAAGAAATGCAGATTTATTGTTTACAATTTCAGCATATGATAATTCAGAAATTGACAAATGTTATACAGATATCAGAAGAACAAATGAAAATATAGAAGGTGAGGAAATAATGTTGGATTCTCTGGAATTTACACCTGATACTAAATATGTATATAACGCAGAAGCATATTCTACTTATTTCTTTAGATACCAATGTAATGATATTTATGGAAATATGAGCACATGGAGCGAGTGGACTGATGGAATTTATGTAATGCCAACATATGAAGAACTTGCAGAAGATGAGGAATTCCAGAACAAGATTGAAAATATGCTTGGGCTTGATGAAGCATTGGATGCAGAAGTTCACAGTGTAATGACACTGGAGGACGATAGAATTATTCTGGAATCTTCTGAAATTGATCTGGATAGAACAAGAGAAGGTATAAGTGGATTTTTTGAGGGAATATCTTTATGGATTAGTGATACAAATGAGTTACCGGAAGAAGAACAATTAGAACCGGAATTAGCTAATTTATTTATTGATATTATTGAGGAAGAGCAAGCAGAAGTAGATTTTGCAACTGAATTTCAAAAAGGATTTTCATTCAATGTAAATAAATATAAAATCGGATTTATTCCTCTATTTATTACAAATAAAGATGCTGAAACATTAACTGAAGATGATATATTAAGTTATTCTGCAGACAATGTAACGATTAAGTACAAATTTAACCCAGCATCACAATCCTTAAAAGAAATTATTACAGTTGTTAATCCATTTGAAAAAGAAGAAGAAAAATGTGAAGAGTCTGAAGAAATTGTAGAAGCAGAAATAGCTACCAACCCACCAGATTACGTTATAGTGCGTGATAATGGTGATGTTGATTATGTATTTAAATGGGCTATGCCAAACCCTGATTTAAATGTGGAATTAACAGAAAATGGAGGTGTAGTTATTGCAAACAAAAAAGATAAAATGCTAGCTACAATTCCTGCACCATATTATGTAGATATTGTAGATACTAAATATACAGAAAATATTTCATGGTCTATAGAGACGCAACTTGTTGCCTCTCCTGATAAAAATAAAAAAGAAAGTACTACAAATATTCTTGTATTAACAATAGCAAATCCGGATCCATCAGGGTTTCCTCTGATTATTGACCCTACTATTGATGCTGTAGGATATGACAGGGTAAACAAAAAGGAAAGTGAAAAAGTTAATAGTGTTTTAAAAAATAATAGTCATTTATTAATCCAAACACTTGGTAAAAATGGTGCTTTATCAGAAGGTGCTCTTTCTGAATTTTCCAGTCAAATAAAAGACACAAATAAATTAACAAGAAATGGAAATATAGATGCCTTTACTGTTCACATTTCAGATAATACAAATACAACAATATTTGAAGAAAACAGTGATGAAGAAAAAGTCGAAATAAGGTTTAATAATGCAGATGAAACAATCACAAAAGAATTTATAATAAAACAAGCAGAAGTAAATGAATCATTTACTGCGACTTTGATTAACGAAAATACTTTTTCTCAAAGTGAATATTTACATTCAAATGGTGATACGAAGATATATTACGATCAAAATGATATTATTACATATACACAATCTGAAGATTTACAAATAAAATTAAAAGAATGGATTTATGCCAGAAATGCAAATAATGAAGATGGAAGTAGTACATATATATGGAAATATGAATCCAACGATGCTGGAAAAAACATTGTATTTGAAGAAAATGAAGATGGTAGCTTGAATATTTACTCTCAAGAGAAATCTGATAAATTGCAATGGGGAAGTGTAGACTTGGCTGAAATGGGTATGACAGCCGAAGAACAGGCTGAGACTATTGCGAAATTTGAAACAGCCCTTGATAATAATGAATCAAAAACATTCCTTGGTAGGCTTGATGCACCTTGGTATGTTACTGCAAACGATGAAAAGAAAGATGTAAAATACGAAATTACAGGTAATATAGTTACACTAAAAATACAGGAAGATGCCACTAGCTATCCTCTTGTAATTGACCCGACATATACATACGTTTCAAGTTATAAACAAGAAGCATTTAGTTCAGCATCCGGGACATATCATACTCTTATACTAAAAGATGATGGGACTGTATATGCATGGGGTGGCGATGGTCTTGGACAGCTTGGTGATGGAACTAGTGGAGTAGCTAGTACTACACCTGTACAAGTTGTAGATGTGGGAGGAAGTGGAAATTTAAGTGAAGTTGTAAAAGTTACAGCTGGGTTTTACCATTCTCTTGCGCTAAAGAGTGATGGGACTGTATATGCATGGGGGTATAACCTTTATGGACAGCTCGGTCAAAATACTACTGATTCAACTCCTCATCCTTCACCATTGCAAGTTAAAGACGAAACAGGTAACGGATATTTGGAAGGAGTAATTGATATTGCATCCGGGACTTATCATAACCTTGCTCTTAAAGGTGATGGAACTGTGTATGCATGGGGATGGAATCATGCTGGACAGATCGGTGATGGAACCTTTGGAACAGATAGATTAACTCCTGTGCAGGTTCAGGGAATTGGTAGTTCTGGAGTACTTGAAGATGTTAGCTCTATTAGTGGCGGATATTTACATTCTGTTGCTATAAAAAATGATGGAACGGTATACGCGTGGGGGGATAATGCTTCCGGGCAACTTGGTAATAATCACACAACGAATAGCTACACTCCTGTACAGGTTTGTGCTACATCCTCCGTTTCAGGTACATGCGCTACTGTTTTTACAGGTGCTACCAAAGTTGCATCTGGATGGAATCATAATATAGCTACAAAAACCGATGGAACGGTATGGTCATGGGGTAATAACGCCTATGGACAGATCGGAGATAGCACTAGCGGAACAAATAAGCTTTATC
>JAUXDO010000038.1 GCA_030618315.1 Candidatus Peregrinibacteria bacterium
TTTATGATTAATCTGCGTAATGCTGTGCCAACTGGTGTACACGTCATTAATGTAGCAATCTTTCTATCCTTTGGCTGTTCCAATACATCTACATTGTCCGGTTGAACTTCTAATTTATCATAAATACGATATGTGTATTTTATCTGATTATTGTAGACGATAAATTCGTCTCCGGGTACTAACTGTCCAAGAAGCGCAAAAACGTCCTTAAATTGGCCCGAATCCCAAGGGTAATACGAACTATGACCTGTCATGAATACATTTCCATATTGTCCGGGTTTTGCCGTACCGGGATAATGAACAACACCATTTCTTAAGCCATCCTGTATTTGTTTTTCCAAATCAGCCCAGTTTTCTCCCTCAATGTGTTCAGTTGACATATCAACCAAAGGTACGCTTTTTCCTAGTTTAGGAATAATGATTCTGTCATCAGTTGGTGCAATAGGCATATCGACCCATGCGAATTTTTTACGTACCTCCTTTTTATCCGGCAAAACAGGTAAAAGCTCTGAGGCATCGATAATTTTAACATTTGTACCAGTAGCTGTATTAAGAACTTGTTCAGCCTTAGCTTGAGCTTCTGGATTTAAAGCACTGACTAAAATATTCTTATATGCAGTGAAATTAATCGCGAAAAACGAAATAGCAAATATCATACCAGTTACTACTGCAAATCTGACAAATTGCCAAATACGATCACCTATCGTGATTTTTTCAAACTCGACTCCCCTTTCATTTTTATATGATATATGCATTATCCTCTTATTATAGCAAATTTTACGGGAAATTTCAATACATTAAGCGCTCAAATATTAACATCTTTTTACTTGTTTGTCAAATGTAAATATATACTTTAAATTGAGACATCATATTACATATAAAACTCAAACTATTCCACTTCAATTCTAGGAAACAATATTTCCTGTTCGCCTAGTGATTGCCAACCGACAACAACTCCCCAACCATTCTCCTTCTCAGTATCTATTTCGACAGATAAACCTATTTGTCTGCGGATTTTTGCTGATGCTTCAGGAATTATCGGACTAATCATAATGCTGATATGGCGTAAAACCTCTAGTAGGTTACATAGTACCGCCCTCCCCTTCTCTTCATTCTTCTTAATCAATGCCCACGGCTTTTCCTCCTCCATCATCTTATTTGCGAAATCGACAAGCCTCCAGACATGAAAAACAGCTTCATGCAGATTATACTCATTCATATCGGCAACATATTTCTTCCAGGTTTCATCCACCTTTTCCTTATATAAATCAGCATATTTATCGAACGTAAAATCTGTAATTTCGTTACGGCTAACTAGGCTATATATCCTATTTACAAGGTTACCCAGATTATTGGCTAAATCCGAATTATAACGCTCAATGAAAAGTTTTTTATTAAAATCACCATCATTTCCAAAAGGAATTTCACGAAGTAAATAGTACCTAAGCGCATCCGTTCCGAATTCATCAACAATTGTAAACGGGTCAACAACATTACCAAGGGATTTGCTCATTTTCTTACCTTCAGCGGTAATAAAACCATGAATAAGAATCTCAGATGAAGGCTCCACACCTGCAGACATAAGCATAGCCTGCCACATATTAGATTGCTGACGAAGATTATCTGTGCCTGCTATTTGAACACCAGGCCACCAATCAGTATATTTTTTTTCCGGCCAGCCAAGAGTAGATATATAGTTTACTAAAGCATCAAACCAAACATACATCACATGATCTTCGTCACCCGGCACTGGCACTCCCCATGGCATTTTTTCTCTTAATCTTGAAATTGAAAAATCCTTCAGCCCCCTTTCAGTAAATTTACGTATCTCAGTTAATCTATGTGTAGGACGGACAAAATTTGGATTATTTTTATAAAGTTCCAATAGTGCATCCTGATATTTAGAAAATTTGAAAAAATAGTTTTCTTCTTCTATTAATTCAATATCTAGATTTGGATGAATTGGGCATTTACCTTCTTCAAGATCAGACTCTGTTTTCTCAAGCTCACAGCCAACGCAATACTTAACCTTGTAATTCTTTTTGTAAATATCGCCATTATCGAAGCACATCTTCCAGAATTCATGACATGCCTTAATATGATGCTCATCTGTTGTACGTATAAAATTAGTATATGTTAGGTTAAGAATTCCTTTAAGTGCATCAAATTTAGCAGCATACTCATCACAGTATTCTTTCGGAGTTACTCCGGTTTCTTCAGCCTTTCGATAAATTTTTAGGCCATGTTCATCTGTACCGGTATTAAAAAGTACATCAAACCCCTGAAGGCGTTTAAATCTGGCAATAGCATCTGCCTGAATAATTTCCAACGCAAACCCAATATGCGGATCTGAATTCACATAAGGAAGTGTTGTAGTGATGTAGAATTTTTCTTTTTGTGACATGTTGAATAGCGTTATATCAAAATTACTATATAACAAAAATCACAAATCTAAAATCACAAATCAAAAATATTAAGTAGTAGCCCTAAATATCAAATCAATAACATTAGTAACAACCGCATATGCCAAAATTACAACAAATAAACCGATAGCTGCAAATTTAATTATTTTTTTAGCCCTTTCAGCCCTTTCCTGATTACCAAGTGAACCAATATATGTAATACCACCAAATATCAACATTAATACAGCAACACTACCTGCGGCATATAGAATAAGATCTGTAATAAAGCTGATAATATCATTAATTTTTGTTTCCGGAGAGGCGTCACCTAGTCTTCCTGCGGGCAAGTTCTCAGGCCTATAAACCTCGTGCTGTAAATCGGTTAAATTTATCCCAAAAGCATCAAAAGCCATAGTTGGGAGTAGTAGTATTGTGCCTATAATGATTAAGAAGGTTTTTTTCATTTTTCAAATTTCAAGTTTCCAATTTCAAATTTCGAATTAAATAAATCTAAAGAAATCAATATCAGTAATAGCCTTAACAATTGCAAATGCCAGCGTTACTGCAACGAATCCGATAAGCGTGTAATAAATCATATGCTTTGCTTTTGTGATACGTTCCTCATTATCAAATGACGTAACAAACATAACACCTGAAATCACTAATGCAACTAACACAACCACCCACGCAAAGCGGAATAGCTGACGGATTAGCTGTGGTAAAAAATCTTCCATAAGGTCACCACTAGGTACATTTCCCGGTTTCGTTGGACCTATGAGTATTCTATTTACCTTATTCATTTCATCAATTGCTTCACTTTCAGCATTTAAAAAAGATTCACTTGGGTACACCCCCGCAGGCATGTCAGCTCCTTCTTCAACAATATTTAAATGACTCTTGGCATCATAATCATCAAATTCATCAACGGCATTCTTAGCCGTTTTTAATTGCTTATTCGCGTCATCCTTTTTAGGATCATTAAGATTTATATCTTTAACTCTTTTATCAAGACCGGAAAATGTATCAACAACCTCGCTCTGACTAGATTCCATCGAATCAACAACTGCGTCTTTCTCAGCCTGACTAATAGCAAAAGCAACTGATGTCATGCCGAACATCAAAGTAAACAGACAAACCGATGTGATGATTTTTTTAAACATGATTGATAAAGTTATGAAAGCTGAATACTCGTAACAATTGTCACTATTCCATAAGCAGTAATAGCAAGAACAAGGCCTATAATCGCATAAGTAAGTGTTTTGCGTGCAGAAGTCTGTTTTTCAGTATCGCCGTAAGCAGTCATATATTTATAACCTCCTATTATAAGTACGATTACCGCAAGACCGATAGCTAGCTTTAAAGCATAATCGATTACAAAAGGTATTAGTTTCGTGAATATAAAACTTGATTTTATTTCTTCAGCCTGAATGCCTCCACCCGGTAAAACATTTCTTCCAACTGGCGGAGAAAGCACTGTATCTCTGTCGTATATTGAAGCTGCAAATGCAGTCTGAATACTTAGCATTGCTAGTACAAACGATGTAATAATTTGTTTAAAACGCAAAGAATGTTGGGTTAATAGTATATAAAATAACTGAGGCCAAAAACCATAAAACCATTCCTGTTAAAGCCTTTATAATCATTTTTCTTCCACTGCCAAATGCTTCCGTATTACCTGCCGAGGTAGTCATTCGTATACCACCGACTATCGACATTAAAATCACAAAACCAACTATTACTCCTGATAAATACTTATAAATCAGTCCAATATAATTATATAAAAGACCGAATGGTCCTTGGTATTCCTTGCCTTCTTCAAATGTAAGAATAGCTTGTATAGGCCCACGTACTGAACGGTTTTTGTCAGTTGGAGGCACCAATGCTTGTCCATGCCATAATTTAGTTTCACATGAGATTCTGGATTCATTTTTTGGAGTAGGAAAACATTCAACCCAATATAGATCATAGCCAGGTTCACCTCCAATAGGCTCCTCAAGAAACATGCAATTTAGAGGGGTATTGTAATGTGGTATTCCGTCACCATCTTCTATTGGAGGTTCCGATGATCCACATTTACTTGGTGAAGTAGCACAGTAAGGAAAAAGTGCATAATTTCCAGTTTTACTATCATGATCCTCCTTTATTTGAGCACACCTACCCTCAAACGACGCCTCATCCGGTGTATCCTGGGCAAAAGCGAGACTATTGATTCCAAGCAAGCTCACTGTTAACGCAAGCATACCAATGATTTTAACAAATCTTTTAACCATAAATACTTTTAATTAATATTTGTACAGCAGTTACAAGAATATAAGCTCCAAGTGTAAAAACCAGCCCCTTAAGCCCTCCCCAAATATAACCTTTACCCTTGGTAACTTGCCCCTCCTCTCCGGCAGACATTAAAATCATAAAACCTCCAATACTCATTACAAGTATAGAAAGGCCACCAATAACAGCAGCCATAAGACCTATGACACGTTCAAATATATAATTGATACCGCCTCTTATCCAGTTTTGCGGATTAATATCGGGATGTACGATACTTGTATCATGCCCGCCACCACTTCCGCTTAAGCTAAACATAAAATCAGGAGAATCAATATCCCCGGTTTGAGCAAATGCGACATTAGTCAAATCCATTGAACCTGAAACAAACAAGCCACTAAACGAAAAGGTGAATGCAAGAACAATGATTAACGCGATTTTTTTAAGCATTTATTTTTGTTTAACTAAATATAGCATAATTCATATAATTATACCAAATTTTTGGCTTAAAATCAAGGGATTAACTTGAAATAGCGGTTAGCGATTAGCGACAAGCGATTAGCTCAAAAAGCTATCCGCTAACCGCTAGCTACTAACCGCTATTTCAACCCAGCTCAACCTCAGCCTTAACATCAACCGACTTAAGTTTTACACTTACATCCGAGCTCATCTCATCAAAAGACTTTGGACGATCAATGGCTGGAATATCAGCATCGATTTTGGACTTACCATCGCTTATCTTAATTACATCCTTATCGATTTTTCCATATTCTTTGCCCGCATTATTATAAGCATTAACAGTTGTGGAAAGATGATTACCGACTTTATTCATATGATCCTGATAGGCATTCAAATGACGACCTAAATCCCCTACTCTCTTTTGGATTTCAACTGCTTGTTTTTCGATAGTAAGCGCTTTTAATGCCTGCATAACTGTTTGTAGATAAGCATAAAATGTCATTGGAGATACCATAATCACATGTTTTTTAAACGCGTATTCAACCAAATCATGTGAATTTACATCCAGATTACCGATTTTTTGATTGAGTAAGTTGTAAAACACACCATCTGCGGGGATAAACATAAAAGCAAATTCGGTAGTCCCCTCTTTTGGACGCACATATTTACTCGTTTCATCAATTCTCTTTTTTAAGTCTGATTTAAACTCTTTTTCAATCTGCATCCGCTCATTATCATCATTCACTTCCATCATCGCATTGTAGTTTTCAAGCGAAAATTTAGCATCGATTGGAATAATACTATCTCTTACAAAAATAACAGCATCAACAGTCTCACCATTTTCAAATGAATACTGCATTTTAAAATGATCCGGAGGTAATTGCTGGGAAAGAAGATTTTCCAAAAAGAATTCACCAAGTATCCCGCGCTGTTTTGGGTTTTTAAGGATGTTTTCAAGAGATTTCATCTGCTCGGCAAAACCGACGACCTGCTTATTAGTTTCATCTAATTTTGTAAGTTTTTCAGTTACACCCTTTACGTTTTCAGTTACGTCCTTGATTATCTTCTGACTGGAAGCAAATTGTTTTTGAAGTGACTCGGAAAGAATCTGCGAGGACTTATTCATCTGCTCATTAATAGTCTTGTCCTGAGTTTTCATACTCCTCTGAAGCTCAAATAACTGCTCCTGAAGCATTTTATAGGATTGATCGTCCTTCGGCGCCTTCATGCCCTCATACATCTTATATCCAAGCACTAAAACCGCTCCGATTCCGATAAGAATAAATATTGAAATAATGTCCATATTTGTTTATGTTAACGTAGAAGTAATTTTATCGATTATTGGAGGGAAAGTAAACTTTTAATACCAATCTTTTGCTAAATCTCTAAAATCAGGATTATTCATTCCAATCAACAATAGTTTCTTTTTTCTGTTCCAGTTCTTTAATTGCTTTTCGCGTGCAATTGCATCCAGCATGTAGTCCTGGTGTTCAAAAAATACGAGTTTATTACAATTATATTGGGAAGAGTAACCCTTGTAGATAGCATTCCTGTGTTCCGAAATTCGTTTTTCTAAATCGCTTGTAACTCCGATATATAGCTTTTTTGAGCTACTTGCGACAATATATACACAAGGTTCTTTAGTATACATACAATAATTCATTAATTAGTCATGGATTCCTAGACGCGCTCCGCTTAGCCTGCCGGTAGGCAGGTCGGAATGACGTAATTCAGTGTGCGAGAGGGTAAGGAAATTCCTCCATGCGCTCCGCTTAGTCGGAATGACGTAATTCAATGGGTAAGGGGTAAGGAAATTCCTCCATGCGCTCCGCTTAGTCGGAATGACGTAATTCAATGGGAGGGGGAGGTGGAAAATTTTCTCTTTAATTTAATACATAACAAGAAAATTTTCCATCTCCCCACCACCCCCCTTGTAACCGTCATTCCGAGCGACCAACGGGAGTCGAGGAATCTATCACCCCATTTTCACCAGTCATTTCGAACGTAGCGGAGCGGAGAGAGAAATCCCTTGTCGCTCATCGGTTAAACGTAGCGGAGCAGAGAGAGAAATCCCTTGTCGCTCATCGGTTAAACGTAGCGGAGAGGAGAGAGGAATCCCCTTGCTTGTTATTTAGGACACACCAAATATAGTAAACATTTGTTCACTAGTCAAACAAAAAATCATTAAAAGTTATCACAACTCCGCCTTATCGCATATCTTTTTATAAGGACAAAATGGACAGACATATTTAGATGGTATCGGAGAAAAATCAGAAGTATTCACATTATCCGCAATTTCGATTATCTTGTCCTTCATCTTATCAAGATTCGCATCATCAGGCTCAGTAGTTACTCGCAAATCCTCATCCAAAAAGTACAGCGTCAATTTGCTGGCAGACAGATTAAAACATTCCTTAACGGCCATTGCATAAATCATCAACTGCTGGTCTTTATCTACATCTTTTTGTGATTTAGATTTTCCGGATTTATAATCGATTACCTCAAGAGTTCCGTCCGGTAATTTATCAGCACGATCAATACGACCTGTAACTGTATATTTACCTGCTTTAAGCTTAAAACCTTTCTCTAAAAACTCAATTTTAGTAACTTCATCCTTAAAATGTTCGTGGAATTTTGTAAGTATCTCTCCTCCCCTTTTCTTCAAAGTATCGTGATGGTCTTTAGATTCAAATCCGTAAGGAATCCACTTTTCCTCGTAAATAGATAATAATCTTTCAACCGATAAATCCTCTTTATAATCCTCAAAAAGACTGGCTTGTTTGGACTGAGTTACAAGTTTATAGAATTCATTCAGAGTGTTATGCAGAGAAGATCCAAAACTTGCCGCACCATTCATTTCCTGAGGGATTTTTAGAATATTAGAGTATTCATATTGCCGTGGGCATTTTTCGAAAGTTGAAAGTGCTGAGTGTGAGAAGCGTAGGATTTCGGGTCGGTCACCATCTTGAAAGCGAGATTCGCTAATCTCGCTTTCAGGGGTTAGTTTAGGTTTAATAAACCTTTCAACCCCTTCCACCGTTTTCTCAATATTCACCACCTCAACATCATTGATTATCTCATCAATAAAAATCGATCTTTTTTTCGCTCTTGGATTTTTGGCATTAGATGAGGTGTAAAAATCACTATGAAGCATATGCAGGTTTTCCTTTGCCCTGGTAATTGCCACATAAAATAATCGACGCTCTTCTTCAGTATGACTATCCCCTTCTGTAAGTATTTCGGAGATTAGATCATTTGGAACTGGAATTAAATCTTTTCTATTGGTTGTCGGGAATCGAAGACTAGCCAAGCTGGTTAAAAACACAGTATTGAACTCAAGGCCTTTCGCCCCATGAATTGACGAAATTTGCACACCTTCAACACCCTGCACATCAAACTTAGCTGATGGATTATCACCCGCTTCCTCTGCCAAATCTAAATAATCGACATATGCTTTTGTATTAGGGTCATCGGCTCCTCTTTCAAATTCCTTAATCTTATTAAAGAATGTGGCAATATTGGTAATCTGTTCTTCAGCTTCAATTGTTCCATGAGCAAGCAAGCTCTCGTATAAGCCAATTTTGTCGGTAAACATATATAAGACTTCGCCTACTGAATGGTTTTTGGAAAACTCAATTAAACCGCCAATCAACTCCGATAATACTTTGCATTCAGGTGACTTTTTAATATGAGACCACAATGTTTGATGATCTTTTTTAACGGCAGCGATCATGTTTAAAGTCGTCTCCATTTTGATGTTAAAAATGGACATTCTAAGCACTCTGAAAAAACTAATATCATCAGTTGGATTTGCGATACACCGCAAAACAGAAATCAAATCTTTAACTTCATTTTTATTATATAGCCCTCTTTCAGATAAGAACTGATATGGGATATTCTCTTTTTTAAAGGCATCAATAAATGGCTTTGCGTAATTGTTTGCTCGCACTAGTATTGCAATTTCGGATAGAGATACGTCCGTATTTTTAATAGTTTCAACAACATATTCAACCTCCTGATCAATGGTAGAGCAGTGAATAAGATTGATTGAATCATCTTCACCAGGACGTTGTGCATTTAGCTTTTTATTAACATTAGATTTTACTTCCAATCTATCTGGATTATTTTTTTGAATCGATGTGTAGGCAAAATCAAGAATCTTCTGATTTGATCTATAATTTTCAATTAAAACAACTTTTTTTAAATCAGGATATTTCTCTTCGAATTGCAAGATATTAGATATCGCCGCACCTCTGAATTTATAGATGGATTGGTCATCGTCTCCTACAACCATGATATTTCTCTTTTCGCCCGCCATAAGGTCAACAATGGCGTTCTGAGCAATGTTTGTATCCTGATATTCATCCACTAGTATATATTGGTACTGTTTTTGCAAATGGCGCAGGATATTTGGTCTTTTTTGCAAAAGTTCTATCAATTTATACTGCAAATCCGAAAAATCCAAAAAACTGTCGCCTGCAAGCAAGTCCTGATACTTTTTATATGCATTTGCAAGTTCAATGAGTCTGTCTGATTCTATTAATAAATCTTCAGAATTCGATTTTCGACTTTCGATTTTCGATTTTTCGGCAAATCGAATATAATCATCTGGAGATTTAAGCTCTTCCTTAACTTTGCTGAAATGACTTATTAAAGCGGAAATAAACTTATTTGGATTACCAAGCGGTCTGTAGTATTTTAGATCAAAATCATACAATTTCTCCTTTAAATACTGCCATTGATTTACACCCTCAAGAATCCTGAAATTAGGACTTATACCAATATCAATACCATATTGCCTAAGTATTTTTTCACAAAAAGAATGAAATGTACTTATCTGAATAGTTTCATAACCAATTGGCATAAGAGTATCCAGCCTCTCCTCCATTTCACCAGCAGCTTTGTCAGTAAAAGTTAATGCGAGAATCTGACTGTTTTCACACCATTTCTTATCTAAAATATGTGCGATTCGTTCTGTAATAACACGAGTTTTACCAGTTCCTGCCCCCGCTATTACAAGAATAGGACC
>JAUXDO010000002.1 GCA_030618315.1 Candidatus Peregrinibacteria bacterium
TTGCTAGTATAATTGAGACTTTCAGGGAGGGGCGTAGTTTCCTGAGAGTCATGAATGGTTGTTTAGTTAGTGGTGAGTATATTATATAATGATTTGGGGAATGTCAAGGGGTAGTTTTAATCTTCTTATATTTTTTCCCGCTACTAAATAATGAATGAAAAAACAAAAATAGGGAAACACTTGAATCACATTAAATTTTCTGCGCTAAAGCTCCGCAGATTTAACATGATTCATCCTGCGTTTCAGTCGTCCCACTAAGCAGGACTCCTTACACTTCGGAACATGTTTCTCGCTACTAACTAAATATGCTAAAATGTGCAGTACCTATTTAGTGTTACATGCTTAAAAACTTAACAAAAATTTGTTCCTCCAGGAAAATTCAAAAATTCTTTTTTGTTCTCCTTTTTCTTGTGCTGATTTTTAGCATATATATCACAATTCCATATCCTTATATTCTTGGAGCTGATGCGCCACAACATTTAAACAAAGTAAGCATAAATGCGCCAATCACTATGCATTTTAGCCAAAGCATGAATAAGCAAAGTGTTGAAGATAAATTTCAAATACACCCGCAAATAAATGGTGATTTTGTTTGGCCTAATAAAAAAACACTTGAGTTTTATCCAAGTGAAACATTCAAAATTGGAGATAGGTATAAAATAACTATAAGTTCTCAGGCAAAAAATATTTATAGAAAGTCGCTTGGGTCGAATATTGCGATGCATTTTTTTATTACGGGACCTCCTTATGTAAAATTTGTTTCACCAAATTTTCCAATAGAGAGGCAATTGATAAGCTATGGAGGTTCTATGGAGAGGCAATCAACAGCCCCTCAAGAGCCTATCAAAAGCCCTTCAATAGAATCCGTTCCTATTATTTCATCGGATCAAGTAATTACCGTTATGTTTGATAGACCGATGGGCTGGTCGGATAATACAAAAATTGATTTACTTCGGATTAATCCTCATGTTGAAGGTGAATATCGATTTCTGGGTATGAGTGCATTTCAATTTATTCCTGAATCCTGGCCTACCGGCACACGTTTTAAATTAACTGTTCCATCTAATATTCAGGCTCGTGATGGTGGTGAAACTGAAGATGAATTTAGTTGGTATATTGAGACATCACCACTTCGCATTGTTAAAACTACTCCTGAAATTGGTGAAGAAAATGTTGGGACTAATACTCCTTTGACAATAGTTTTTAATCAGCCAATTGATTTAAATCAAATTCAGCCGGGTAATAACTCTTTGATATATCCATCAAACGACGTTGATGCGGATGTTAATCCAAAATCTGACGGCTTCTTTAATACGGAAATAATTTACGGAAAAAACTCTCAGGGGATTACTGATAAAGCCATATTGGTTTTTGAGCCTACTTTTTCGTATTTATATGACACTGAATATAAATTTGTTATGAAAGCTGGGCTTTCAGGTAATTCTACGGATGCGATAGATGGCGTCGGGTCGTTAGGAATGAAGCAGGATTATGAATTGACTTTTAAAACTACACAGGCTCCTGGTGTAATTGATTTTACAGGTCCATCTGATAAAAATCCGAATATTTTTATCTCATTCTCAACAGATATGACTGTAAAAGAGATTATGGAACACTTGATGATCAGCCCCGAGCCCCTTTCGCCGATAACGATAATAATGAGTGAAAATAACAGAGAGGCTGAAATTCATTGTAAATTTGCAGTTAATACAGATTATGAACTTGAGCTGAATGCACCACTAAAAGATATTGCTGGAAATGAAATAAAAAATAGTTTTAAAAAAGCATTCAGGGTGAAAGATCCATATCAAAAATTGCAATGGGACACGGGTGATAATCTGGATTTATTTGCAAGAGAAGTTAATCCGGAATTTATTATAAAAAGTAAGAATATTAATGAGCTTAATTTGGAATTATGTAAGGTATCAGAGCGAAATTTTATGACAACCAATGAGAATCAGAATTGGGAGAACTATAGTTGTTATTCAAACCCAATTTCATATAAAATCCATCCGGATAGTGGCTCTGCATTGCTAAATTTGTCCTCTATATTTAATAGAGAATTTCAACCTGGTATATATTATTTTTCAGCAAAAAGTAGTAATTCTTCCAAAGTCGGAGACAGCAAAAAAATATATAAAATATTTCTGGTTTCTGATACAGCTCTGATTCTTAAAAAATCTCAAAATAGCTTACTTTTATGGGCAACAGATATTGTTACAGGTGAACCTGCCGCGCGTATGGAGCTAACTTTTTATAGTTATGATGGAAAAGAAATCGGCAGAGGCGTTACAGATGGAGATGGTATCTATAAGATTATTCGTGATTATGAAGAAGGAGTATATATTGTTGGAGAACAAAATATTGGTGAGAAAAAAAGATGGACGATGATTTATGATTTTTGGCTTACCTCTGAGCAAAATATTTCAAGTTCAATAAATTCTGAGTGGATAAAGAATGGTGAACTGCGTGCATATTTAATGTATAACAAAAATGTATTAACTGCCGGTGACAAGATGGATATTAAGGGCATACTCCGGGTAGATAATGATGCGCAATTTTCTATTCCCGAAGAAAAGAAAGTAATAATTGCAATTGAAGATAGTCAGCAAAATTTACTGATTGATGAAACTATTGCAATTAGAAGAAATGGATCATTTGACACCTCTATTACAATCCCACCCGATGCCTTTTCTGGTAACTACCGCATCGTTGTATATAGCGCTTCTGGTGATAAACTGCAGACGAATGAGTCGGTCATTACTATTAATAGAGAGGATTCCCCCTTTCTTATGAACTGGATTAATCCCAAAAATGATTATTTTGCGCATGAGACTGTATCTGTAACGCTAAAAGCTAATTATTTTGTTGGAATCCCTGCCTCCAGCCTAAGGGGCTCATGGGATCTTTATAGAAAACCGTACTACTTCAATAATTATAAAAACAACTCATTCTATTCTTTTGGTAATAAGGAAAATATTCTCTGTTCCAATGGCGGTTGCCCTAATGATGAAGAATTTGTTGCCAGTGGTGAATTTAGTTTTGATCCTAATGGCATAGCTCAAATTGTACTGGCAGATAATGAAAGAAGTTATCTTAAATCAGAAAATGAATACTATTTAGTAGCAACCGCAAGCAGTGTCAACGGTAGTAAGGTATCAAAATCTCTTAGATTTATTGTCCATAATGGAAAACAATATGTAGGGCTTAGCTCCAAGCATTATTTACTTAAACAGAATGAAAGTGCGGAAATTTCGATTGTTGTTTCTGATACCAAAGGAAATTTAATTGAAGATAAAAAAGTAAATCTGTCTTTAATTCAAATGTCTGATGGAAATGAGGGGAAGTCGCGTTACAGTGACAATATTATCGTTACCTCAGAACCTGTTAATCTTTCGATTCCAATAACAAACAAAATACCCGAGGGAATATATAAGCTTAAAGCAAAAAGTCAGGATGATTTTGGAAATTATACAATTTCAGAACTCGAACTATATGTAATAAATGGAAATGGCAATGCAATTTTTAATGATTTGAAAATTTTAATGGACCAGCCTGAATACTATGTTGGAGGCAAAACCCGTATGCTTATTAACTACCCTGATGCTTCATCGGAAAAACCCACAACAGCACTTGTAACTTATGAACGAGTAGGTGTTCTTGGCTATAGAATAGTTGAATTAACTTCGCCTCTAACCGAAGTTGATATTCCAATTATTAAAGAAATGATTCCGAATATGCATATTTCAGTTACTCTGATTGAGCAAAATTCTGATAAGCTGGATGATCTACTTCAAGCTCAGGAAAAACGTCGTTTAGAAATTAAAAGCAGACAAACTGAGGTTGAAATCATATTGCTGGAGGAAGAACTTGCCTTGCTGCAGGCAGATGAAAATTCGAATGAAGACGATGTAGAACTTTTACTTCAGAAAATTGAATTATTTAACGAATCAACTATTGAAATATCAGACGATGAAAATGACGGTGATATTAAATTCATGCCAACGATAAAAAGAGATGATATCAATGTGATTATCAGTAATCCTGATCAGATAATAAATATAGATATTTTGCCGGAACCGTCTAATCCCCGCCCTGGTGAAGAAGTAACTATAAAACTTCACACATATGATTATCAAAATCGCCAAATTCCGTCAGTAGTTTCATTGAATATTTCTGAAAAACAAATGGGATCTGACAGCAATACAAATCTTACACTTTTTGATTATTTTTTGAAACTACGGGATTCTCAGGTGTTTATGTCTTCCAATATTTCGCTATTAGATGATCAACTCTCAAGACAACAATCCGTTTTGCCTTCTTATTCCCTGAATCAGATGAGTGAAATCAGTAATTCCTCATATTTCAATCCATTGATTCTTACTGACGATAGCGGTTATGGAGAAATTACTTTTACGCTTCCGGATAAGCATATGGCTTGGCAAATAAATGCGTTAGCCACAAGTAAAGAAAATAATTTTGGCAACTCAAGCATGAATTTATTTGCCAAGAAGAGATTAGTTATTACTCCAATATTACCAGCATTTGTTATTCCTGGTGATCAAATAACGATTACTGCCAAAGTTCAGAATTTATCTGACTCGGATATAAAAACGGCCATTGAATTACTTGCCGGTGAAATTGATGTAAAAGGAGGAACAAAGAAAAACCTAACAATAAAGTCGGGGGAGACGATTAATATTGATTGGGACGTAATTATTGGATTTTTTAATGAAGAAACTAATTTCAAAATAGCTTTTCGCTCACGAGAAGATTATGTTGAAACTAATTTACCTATAAAAAAACTAAAAACTTACGTAATTTTTGGAAATAGCGGAATAATTTCTGCTAAAGGCGGATCCACCTCTGGCGAAGAAGATGAACGAGTGGAAAGCATCAGAATTCCTCAAAATGCTGTTTCTGACGTTGGGGATTTAAGCTTATCACTAAGCGCATCACCTATCAGTATTGCAAAAAATTATGCAAAATCTCTTGGGGATTATTCTTTTAATTCAACTGAAAAAATAGCTAGTCGCCTTATTTCTGACATTATTTTTCTACGTCCTGAAAAAAGTGACATGACAACCAAAACACTTAGTGATGAAATTCAATCTACAGTTCTTGAGTTACAAAATCTTCAAAGACAAGACGGTGGGTATGCATTTTTTAAAGGAGCTGATGAAAGCAATCCTTGGCTTACTGCCTATGTTACTTATGCATTAGGTTTAGCTGATGGACTGTTCGATGTTTCAGCAAATTCAAAAGAGGCCGGAATTAAATACTTGTGGGGAAAATTAAATAATGAATCTTTATCAGACCAATTTTTTATTCTGTGGGCATTAAGTGAGCTTGAGGAATATGACACAGTTACTACATTGGATTTATATAAAAAACGTAATGTGAGTTCGCTTTCCGGAAAAGCATTTTTACTTATGAATATTCAAAATCTGGTTGAAGCTGGTCAAAAAAGTGCCCAACCTTTTCTCGAAAAGCTAAAATCAGAAATTGTTGAAGAAAAAATTACCGATGATAACTGGATTTATTTTGAAGAGGAAAAAGGAGAAAATTTGGATACCGATATTCGTAGTACTGCAATTGTTCTGATGTCACTAGCCAAATTAAGTGATGAAAATCCAATATTAATGCCGATTATTGAATATTTAGCTTCAAATACAACTACGCTTATTAACAATTTTAACTCGCAGGAAGTCATATGGTTACTTCTTGCATTGACTGAGATGACAAACCAACATGAATTAAATGTTAATTTCACTACAAAAGCAAAAGTGAATAATAAAACTGTAATTGATGAATCTATTCAGACGGAAAATATTCAGGATATTTATTCCGCGATTTTGCCGATTTCTGAACTTAAAGGAACTGACCAAGTGAATGAGCTAAGAATCAGCAAAGAAGGTAGTGGTGATCTTTTCTTCAGCACATCACTTTCTTATTCATTACAGAATGATAAAATACTGCCGATTGAAGAAAATGCGGTTATTACTAGGAATTACTACACACTTGAAGATTTTAATGAAGAAACGCCTCTTTCTGAACTGATGTCTGGCATATTATACAAAGGGGTCTTGACTCTGGTAATACCAGAAGATACTACCTATATTGCAATTGAAAATCCACTACCAGCCGGCCTTAAAGCACTTTCCTTTAATCCAGCTGTCAGCAATATTTCAATGCGATACGAAAGGGATGAGTCCGCACGGGCGAACGGTCTTACATGGATAGATAATCCATTGTGGCTATTTGATTATTATTCGATTGAAGATGACAGAATGTTTCTTTATTCGGAAAATCTGCCTGTAGGAATATATAAAATTGACTACTTAGTACAGGCTGGTATGCATGGTAAATACAATCACCTACCTGCGACAGTTAAACAGATGTTTAATTCAGATATGTATAGCAGAACTGGTGGTGGATGGATGAGGATAAAATAATTGTCGTTGGTCGTTTGATTAACCGTTTGCAGTTTATGCGAAGTTGACCAGTGGTAAAATATCACGAAATGCACCGCTGGGCAATTTGGGCGAGCGAGCTTTGCGACCGCTCGTCCAAAATAGGGCAAAGCTTGTGAGCCGTACAAACTGCTGTTGTGTGTCTTTCTTATTAGTCTAGATATGGTTTAGGGCATATCTCGTATCCACTACAGTAGTCACCCTTGCTTTCTGCTGTGATCCTGCAACCGCCTAAACACTCATTCCATGTGTCACAAGTATTGCAAGGTTCACCGACTAGAGCTTGAGTTAAATTATTGCGTGCCAATATAATCTCCGAATTGCGCGCTTTTTTAATAGCATTCGGTTCATTTATGTTTGCCAGAGAAATCTGATCGCTTGCTGAGCAGGCTTTTATGTCACCATTGAGTGCAAAGTAGAGTTGATTTCTATAATATGCGCAACCATAAAATATGTGTGGCATTGCAATCCCTGCCTCGCTTATACCTATATCATGTTGAACCTCTTGGAGTTCTTTTATTAAGTCAGCAATTTGTTGGGTTGATGGGGATATTTTCCAATAGTCGTCATCAATTTCACCTCCACAACTCATCAATTCAAAATCAGCTCCAACATTATTTTTCAGACACCATCTGTAAAAATCAGGCGTAAACTGAATGTTATCCTTTCTTACTAAATTATTTAACCTAAATAATGATTCATCATAACCTGCTTCTTTAAGGTGTTTGATACCATCAATCATTCTTTTTGCCATTCCTTCTGATTTTCCTATCATCCTGGCCTGTGTTTGAATCTGACTAGCATCTCCGTCAGGATTGATGTCTAATTTTCCGGTTATTTTTACACTATTTTGCATCAAAATTTCTGCTAATTCCGGATTAAGCGCAATCATATTTGTGTAAATTTGAATATCAATTCCTCTTTCTTTTACAATTTCGATAAACTCTTTCAAATCTTTCCACAATAGTGGTTCACCACCGACGAGTTGCACTTCCGCGATTTCTCTCCCTTTATATTCTTTGCTCAAATCAACAATCCTTTGGGCTTGATCTAATGTTAATTGGGAACTTTTGTCATTTATTAAATTGTCTTCATGCATATAGCAGCCAGGACAATTGCATTGGCATGCATGAGTGGTCTCCATGATAGCAATATCATAGTCCGAATAATTTTCTGACTTGAATGACATAAAATATTAGTACCTAAAAGCAAGGGTGTTATCTTACCTCAAATATTAAAATATGTCACATATCTAATAACTAACTACGTTTAATGCATATGAGCATATTGGTTTGTTAATTTTTTAGCAGTGGAAATACTTGCTTTTTTGTTTTATTTATGTTATAATAAACTACTAAAAAGAAAATATAAAATAATATGAACAATATAAATAATGCACAAAATTTAGAAGCAAGCATACCAATTGAAGTAGATATATCTGATTACGCAAGATCTAAATATCCTGATGGTTCTACCGTGCTTCTTCCGCATAAAGGCAAAGAAATCGAAGCGAAGATAATGCATTTTAATGAGGAATCCGGAAAATTTAGAGTAATTTGGGAAAAAAATGGGGCTATTAATTCAAAAAATATCAGTCTTGAGGAATTAGATAACTATAACGAAACAGATCTTTCGCCAGAAAAACAAAGAGCTGAAGTTTTAAGTATTATTAACAGTCCTTCGGGCTATAAATCCGAATTAACAGAAGATGCTTATACAAGTGTGGCAGATTTTGCTGAACAAATTGGAGAATCTGGTAACTCTAAATTGCTTGATGGTGAAAACGCAAAAAGTTTGGCTGATGGAATGAGGTCATTTGGATTTGCGGATTTAGCTCGTATTACGGCATCTACCGATATAGGTGTAGGAAAAACAGAAAATCAAGACCGCGTTATGATAAATAGTAAATTCGGTGTGACAGCTGTAATCGATGGCATTGGTGGTGAAGAGGATGGTGGTATTTTTGCACAAATATTCTCAGAAGAACTGGGAACATCACCTCTTGCACCAATACAAGCAGCATATAATGCTTTAGAAAAAGCAAAAAAATTAGGATTGAATAAAATGGCAGCAGCCTGCTTCATGTCCGCAAGACTTCACCGTGAAGATAATGGAAAATTGTATTTTACCGACATTGTTCAGGCCGGAGATGTAAAAATGATTATTCTGGATGACAATGGAGATGTTTACTGGAGCTCAAGGGATCAGTCACTTGTGGATTTGATAGCCAATGGTGATGTGACCTATAAGCAATTAGCTACGCAAGTACCTAAAAATAATCCTGTAATGAGAGTTATGAAAGAGAGATCAAAAAAAGGACAAGTGCTTTTATCAAAAGACGAAGCAATTTATTCCACCCTTAGAAGTAGGGTTGTTAATTATGTTGGAGGTGAAATTGAAGTTGATTTAAAAGATTACCGAGATGTTCCTGTAAAAAAAGGATACAGGATGATAATGACAAGCGACGGTGTTTCAGATAATTTTACTAATGAAGAAATCGCTGATTTAGTGCGCGGAAAAAGTGCTGAAGAAGGAATGATAGCCCTTTCAGAATCCACAACTAATAGGATGCTTAATGGAAAAAAGATAATCGAAGAAACCAATAGATTAGGTGGCAGAGCTAAGCTTGGAAAATTTAGCGATGGATTTAAAACTTTGCCAAAAGCTAATGGTGATAATCGCGGAGTAGTTATTGAAGATGTTTTATAGCTTTCAAATATAGCCTTAATTTGGATTTTGTATAATTTAATGTGCTTTTTTATTTGACATATCTAAAATTTTCAGTATAATGACATCCTATTTATAGAATATTTTATGGATGACACCCCTAATGACACAATAATTGACGAAGAAGATGAGGAAGATAGCTTTTTTGACATTAGTAAAATAGAACTTTCAAATGATGTTAAAATATCTGATCAACAAGTTTTTGCTATGAGTAAGCTGATTGAGGAAGGGCGAAAAATAACATTCGAGGGCGATGGCGATGCTATGAAAAATGTCAAATTTCATAAAAATAGGTCTCATTTATCTAGGTCAGCTGATAGTGTGCATCTTGCATTCTCTCAAATAATAGGAGAAAGCAGAATGCGTAGCACAGTATTTCTTACACAATCTGATGCTAATGATTTTGGCATTGATTTGAAAAAGATACAAGAGATGCGAAAGGATATACCTGAAAATTATTAATATTTAATACATTTTTCAGGTCCTACAACTTCATTACCGTCGATTATTTCAACACATTTACTGCATCCTTTCACAAGTTTGACGGTATTTTTTATATAATCGTAATCAAAAGTCGTTTCAAAAGAACATCCGGCATCACCTGTTGATGCGTACACAGGCACTATGCTGTCTTTTCTTTTTCCAATATCATAAAATCCTGCTGAACAATCATGTACTTCGCCTAAAATATCTGCTTCCTGTAGTGATTTTTCTTGCGTGTAATATCTATAAATATTTCCTCTTGAACAATATGCACCAGAATTATATACAGCAATAACGAGTGACCCGTCCTTTGATAAACACATGACCTGTATATTATTTGTGTCACCAGTTTGAGTATTAAAATCATCAAACCACACCTTACTGCTGTATTTATCAGCATCTCCGCAACTGGCAAATGGGATTTCATTGGTATCTTCTTCGATTACTTCCGTTGGCACTTCAATTGTTAATGTTTCGACCATTTTTAATAATTCATCATTGTCCCGATCATCAAAATAAACTTTAAGAGATATAATACGATTTCCGTTTTTTGCGTAGTATCCTGTTGTTGCATAATTTTCGTTAACTCTGATTTTTATGAAGTCATTGGTGCCGATTGTTGTATTTTCATATGAAACAAAATCATTTTCCGCCACTTGTTCTAATGTGCTGTCTCCAAATGTAAAATCAGCGACAATATACTCCTCAAGAGATTTGTCAGTAATTTCTGATTTAACTTCAACATTTGGAATTTGGCATGTACTGCATTCCATAGGCGGATAAATGTGCTTTTCATACCCCTCTTCAGTCCAGACACCCATGTTGTCGGCAGTATATTCACCCGGATAATTGAAGCTAAATCCTTCACCACTATAAACCTTGTCTGGAATTGTTGGTATTTCTTCGATAGGTTCTGGAGTGGCGCACCCAAGTAAGGCAAAGGCTATTAAAGCAAAGGAAAAGGAAAAGGCAAGGGATAGTAATTTTTTCATAATATTTAGTTAATTAATATTGCCGAAAGACAGATTAGGTTTCATTTTATAAAAAATATCGATAAATATCAAATGTTATCCAAAATAATCTTTTAATAAAAACAAAATAATTATTTGACAAATTTAAAAAAAACTGTACAATTTATATCCGAATCTTATTAATTCTACATATTATGAAAACTTTACGATTTATTTTATTAGTTCTTCTTGTTGCCTTATTGGTTGCACCAGCTGCATTCGCTAAGACAAAAACCCCTGTTTATATACAAAGTGCTGAGGTATATACCAAAAACCTCAATCAAGGTGTTCAGGCTGAAATAAAGGTGTGCAGTACTAATCAGTTCCGCACTAAATTTCAGGTTCATGTTGAAAACACTACTGTTAACGCTGAATATAAACGAAAATTATTGAGCATTGATAATGGATGTCATTCATACACATTAAAATTCAATGACAAATTCTCAGATATTTCGACTGCTGGTGATGAAATGGTTTTTTCGTTAAGAAAAATACAAGCTCAAAGAGGTGAGGAAAAATTTGATGAACCAAAAACAGCGATAAGAACCGTTGAAGAAAGAGATACTGCGGAAACAGGATGCAGTGATCAAACTGGTGGAGATGATGTTTATACTGCCTGTGTTGGTGATTTTATAACTCATGAGCCAACCGGTCTTAGATTCAGAGTGAAAGCTTATGAAAAGAAGTATGTTGATTTAGTGGTTACCGGTGTTCGCTGGGGAGGTTCAGAGAAAGTCAGAATTTACACAGACAGAACAAAGAAAGTGATATCAGGAAACGAAAAATCAACAAGAGTTGAGATTACTCATGTTGGCAGATCTGAAGATGGTGAAGTAGAATTACTGATTGAGACTACATCTAAATAAACTCTAAATCCGAAGTTCGAAATTCTAAACAAATTTTAAATACGAAACTCCAATGATTCAAACAGTTTGGTCATTGGGGTTTTTATATTGTTTAGAGTTTAGATATCAGAATTTAGAATTTTTGGAGTAATTAATCTATCTAATATTTAGAAAAACAATGCCCAGGAGAACTGTTGCGATTCCTAAAAATTGCCAACCTGTAATATGTTCTTTAAATATAAAGTAGCCCATTTCTGTTACCAGAGCGACTGATATTGCTATCCACAACACGTTTGTAACTGCGGAACCTTCGTATTTAAGTGCTAATGCAAAAAAGAACCCCGCACCAGCAAATCCAAGACAGCATCCAACCAGATAAATTGGTTTGTTAGTAATGCTCCACATTTTTCCGGCAAGTATGGCGAGTAAGTCGAGTGTATTGATTAGCGCGATGTAGATGTAGAATTTGGTCATAAAACACTATTTATTTAACATAAATAGTGTAGGCAAAGGCAAGGGCAAAGGCAAGGATAGTTTACTCTTCCTCCCACTCAACATCATCTGGATCCATTGGTTCTCCTGACGGCATAAGCATCTTCAAACCATCGTCATCCTCTCCTGCCGAAACGTCTGGATGTGCTTCCACAAACTCCTCGCTCTGAATATGCTCCAGAATGACTTTTTCTAAATTATCAAGTAATTGCTTTGGAGCCTCGATTTGCATCATTTCGAAAGCCAGTAACATGCTGGGTATCTGATCAAGTGGTGTTGGCATACCCATCTCAGCCATCTCAACAGCGCTTTCAATATCAGCATGAACCTCTTCCAAAGTTTCCGGACTTAATTCGCCCGATAGCAGAAACATGCCTTCTAAATCTTCATCATGACATTTAAATACGAATAATGCCTCATCTGTTCCTTCTTTTGTTTCATCGTAAGTAACTGCAAAAATTTTCCGTGGATCATTTCCTCGATAAAATCCGACAATAGTGAGTCCGTCTTTTCCAATATCACCGATTGTCAACTTATGATCTATGACTCCTTGCATAAGTGGTGCACTGGTAATCGATTCATCGATTTCAATGTCCTCTTCTGCCAACTTGGCCATAAGGTCTGAATTTTCTCTATAATTTTCCATGGCGCTGTTGGTTAATTATTTTTTGTGAGGCTGTTTACCTCCTTCTTTTTTGTGACTGTCGTGTTTTGACTTTTGGTTATCGGGTTTCTTTTCGGATTTGTTATCCTGTTTTTGATTATCGGACTTCTGATTATCAGGCTTACCTCCCGGCTTTTTATTATCTCCGCCAGAGGTGGATCCGCCTGAGGAGGAGGATTTTTTATAATCCCTCTTTCCGTTATCATCTTTTCCGCCTTCAAGTTTTTTTGGTGGCTGAGCCCATCTAAGGATTTTATCTTCAACAACTTCACGTGGTTTACAGTAGCGTTCACGGGATAAACGGACTATTTTTTCTCGTCGCTCTTCATCTATATCAACATCCTGAGGAGGAAGTGTAGAAAGTGAAAATGTCTGACTCGGCATTCCGTCAATCATCAATTTTGTATAACAATTATATTTAGGGAGAGTGATTATGTCGTTTGGAAGAACTTCTTCAGAGAATTGATTTGAGAAATACTCCGCATCATCAAAACCTACTTGGAAACAAAGACTTGTACCCACATTACCGAACACTGCATCGCGAACTTCATCCGGCATTTGCGCTACATACTGATTGGCCATTGTAAGATTAAGTTTATATTTACGAGCCTCAGAGAGGATTGTTGCGAAAGCATCTGTGGCGAAATTTTGGAATTCATCTACATATAAATAGAAATCTGTTCTATCCTTTTCTGCAGTATCCGCACGACTCATCGCATCAAGCTGGAACTTGGTAATTAGCATTGAACCGAGAAGCGAAGAATTATCTTCACCGATTTTACCCTTGGAAAGATTCACAATAATTATTTTCTTACTATCCATCATAAAACGGATATTTACAGTAGATTTAACCTGACCGACTATATTTCGTATCATGCTGGATGATAAAAACTGACCAACTTTATTTTGAATTGGCGACACTGCCTCAGTTCTTTGCCTATCCTGCCACTTATCAAATTCATCTTCCCAGAAACTCCTTACCATTGGATTTTGAATCTTTTCTACGACCTTTTTTCTATAACTTTTGTCTACAAGTATTCTCATGATTCCAAGCATGGAAGTATTTGGATATTCCACGAGAGAAAGTAAACAGTTACGAAGTATGTGTTCAAGTCTAGGCCCCCAGCTTTCTGCATACATCTTTTTAAATACACCAAGTAATCCTGATGCCATCAGATTCCTCTTATTTGGATCATCAACATCTTCCAGCATATTAAAAGCAAATGGATGAGAAACGTCTGATGGGTCGAGAATAACAACATCATTAATTCTGTGAGATGGCACTGAACTGATAACCGTTTCTGCAAGATCACCGTGCGGATCTATTACGGCAACACCTTTTCCTGCCTGCACATCAGACTGCACCATGTTTTCCAAAAGTACGGACTTACCCATACCGGTTTTACCGATAATATATATGTGTCTTCTTCGGTCAATCGTTTTTATTCCAAATAATTCACGATTGCCTCTAAAATTAGTTTTACCGATAATCGTCAATTCATTATCCGGAATAGTACCAGGAACCGGAAGGTCATTTGGCGGTTCAAGTTTTCTGGATGTAACCCAATGAACGTTTGGAGTTTTTACTTCCATTGAAGGCATATGATATAGTGTGGCAATTTCTTCAACATTCATAAACATCGGGTCTATAACCGCACGCTTTTGGTAACGCTTTAGTATCTGAGAATTGTTTTTATTAATTCTGGCAATTTCAAAACCATTCAGATTTGGCAGATCAAATTGCTTAAGACTGCCGAAAATTTCATTTATTTTAACCTCTGCCATATCAATGTTTTCATGACGAGGCATATAAACTATCCGGATATTTGTTTCAAATGTTAACCGCGTGACTTTGTCTACAGCTGCGGATATTGGATCTTCGCGGTCATGAGTTCGTGACACCTCCTCGCCTAAATCCTGATCTGAACTACTCTTCATGCTTAAATTAGATGTTTTAAACCCACGAATTGACCAAAAAAACAGATAAAGAGGACTATAAAATAACCGCTTCCAAAAACCTCTGGCTAGATAAATATTTGTTGCGAACTTATTAAGCCAAAACACGTTATTAAAGAGTCCGTTGCTGACTATTTTTAAACATTTTAAACCTCTCTTTCTCCACCAATCTCCTGTCGGCTTCATTGTAATCTGAATCCAGGCTTGCTCATCTGTAGCGTTTAATTTGGAGAGTGTTGCTGTAATACCAGCAAGCGGTTCGGTTGCAATTCTTGTTAACTTATCTTCAAATTGAGGATATCTTTTTATAGGATATATATCCGGGTCATCAAATTTAAGTTCCGCAGTAACTGCGATACGCATTTGTGGCTTCTTTTTCTGGATTACTGCCGGCAAGGTTGCCCCTTTCGGTGCTGGAGTGTCATCGACAATTTTCTCACTTGCCTGAACCAGTTTTTCATATGCGGATAACTGAACGCTTGTATAATCCTCCACTTCCTCAATTTCCACATCTGGATACTGTGCATAAATCTGACTTTCAATTACATTCTTATACTTTTTTGGTACCCAGATAAAGAACTGTATTTGATTATTTACATTCGCAATTTCCAAACTGATTCTTGGCCTTGTCCTTCCAGCCAGATAATCCCAAATACCATGATTCTCTCCGATTCCATGAAGAGCGGAATATATATGTTCAGCAACAATAGGCCCCTTTTCATTTAATCTGGAAACAGCGACACGAAAAACCACAGATTCTGTTGAGTTTTCATAAGAAGTCCGACGAATACTAAGATAAATTCGGAATATTATATACAGGGCTATGATGGCGAAAATTACGAGAAGAGGATTTATCATTTTTTTATTTTCTTATATTTTGTTTATTTTACAGGATTTTCATCAAAATGCATAATCTTGCTTAAATATCTTGGGTTTGATTATACTATATATAAATTCTTTTGTCAATGTTTATCTGATACTTTTTATTGTTGATTCAATTTTTTTTCGAGCTTCTCCTACAATAGGTTCGAACTCCCTCATTGTATTTGTCATTAATATTTGGAATTCTGAATCTCCAATAAGTTCATCCTCAATCACTTCATACCCTTCATTATCAATGCGTACCATGTGTGGATCATAATTATAAACAGTGTCATTTAGGGGCCTTCTTGGTTTGCTTCCTTGATATCCTGCATTTGCATCTTCTTTAGCTGAGTCATAAGTTAAATCTATTGAAAATGAGGCTATTGTCTTTTTCTTTTTTTTGTCAAAAATATCTATCCAGCAATCAATCCCCCCAACATAGTCTAGCCACTTATCTCCAACTGAAGATAAAAATCTTACTTCTAAAAACTCATCATTAGGATCAATGCCAAGTCTTTTTTCAATTGACTCAATAATACCTCTGGCAAATTTAGATTGTGGAACACGTGAATTTTTGGTTCTTATTTGCTGTCTGGAAACTCTTTCCATTTGCTTTTCTAGCGCCCCCTTCTTTCTGAGCTGTTTTGCTAGCTCTTCCTTGCCTTCAGAAATTATGTATGTTTTAGTCTTTTCGTCGTTACCTCCAAACTTATTGTGTAATAATTTTGAAGCTTCAGCTCTACCATGATTTCTTATAAGAGCTTTAATCCCCACTTCTAACGCCTCCCTCTTATAGGTTTCGTAATCTGTTGGATGTTTTATCTTTCCAGCTAGTATTGCCTCACGATCCTTTCCATTAAGAACTGTTGGGCGTCTGCTTTTTGAACGTTTACTCATCGGTAAAGAATAATAATAAATTATATTATATTATAATAGCATTTTTTAAGTTTTTTTGCAAGGATTATACTCCTCTCACCCTTCCGTCTTCAGTTTCACATTCAATCTTTGTTATTTGAGACAATCTTGCGAAAGCATCGGCAATATATTCTCTGCTGGACAGTAATTTATCAAATAAATTGCGTATTTCTCCTTCAGAAACCAGATGAGCGTATCTTCCGGCAAAAATTACGTACGATTTAGCCCTGCCTTCATGCAAATGCATCCTTAATTCTCCGTCATAATCTACCAGCTCTAGTAAACATTCATCTTTTTCAGCAGACTCAACTACCCTATGTTTTTCTGCCTCAGTGGTCATTAATCTTATAGTTTAAAAGGATGATATTTTAACAGTATTTTGATGATTGGTCAAAGAACTACCATTGACACACTATAATAATGTTATTTAATAACTTCTTTTTTAAATAGTTTAGATGGAGTAAAATGTTTTCGCATGATAATCCAATGGTGGCTCGAATAGTGGCTCAGCTTCGCGTGGCTCGAATAGTGGACCACAACTGGAGCCACCATATGAGCCACAACTTGAGCCACAATATGAAATACTTTATTCAAACCTACGGTTGCCAAATGAACTATTCGGATTCCGAGAGGCTTGTTACTGTGCTTAAAAAACTGGGATATGAGGAATGTGATCATTATAGTAAGGCTGATCTTGTGATTCTGAATACCTGTTCGGTTAAACAAAATGCTGATAATAGGATCTATGGGCTTGGGGAACCATTTGCAGAACTTAAAAAGAAAAACCCGAAACTCAAAATTGGTATTACTGGTTGTGCAATTCGTAAGTGCACTGGTATTCGGGGGGAATGCAAAGAGGAGATATTCAGGAGAATGGAAACTGTTGATTTCGTGTTCCGCATTAAGGATTTAATGCAATTACCGGACATTTTAAGAAAGCTCCATCATGTGGAAGGTGCAAATGAAATAAAAGATCTACTTCACTACTTCGATATAAATCCAACTATCACTAATATTGCTCAGGTTTTCATACCGATTATGGATGGCTGTAATAATTTTTGTTCATATTGCATTGTTCCGTACGCAAGAGGGATGGAGGAGAGCAGAAATATACGGGAGATATTGGATGAGGTAGAAAAAATGGCTAAAAGAGGTGCAAAAGAAATAAATTTGGTAGGACAAAATGTAAATACTTTTAAGCCATCAGATGTCGATTCTAAATCAGATGAAACACCATTTACTCAATTGCTTAGAAAAATTGATAAAGTTAATGGAATTGATAGAATTCGATTTTTTACAGTTCATCCAAAAGACATGACGGATGATGTGATTAATTTGTATGGGGAATTAAAGAGCATGGTCCCACATCTTCATCTACCCGTTCAATCCGGCTCTGACGCGGTTTTAAAAAGGATGAATAGACTTTATACGGTTGAAAGATTTAAAGAATTGGCAAAAAAAATGAGAAAACGCATTCCAAACATCTCTATTACAACTGATATTATTGTTGGTTTTTGCGGTGAGACGGAGGATGAATTTATGGAAAGCTATAATTTGATTAAAGATGAGAAAATAGACCTTGTTTATGTATCAAAATATTCTGAAAGACCTGGAACATCAGCTCAAAAAGAGCAAAAAGATGATATTTCGGATGATATTAAGAAAGACAGGTTTGAGCGGATTACTGAGGTGATGAAAGATGTTTCACATGAATACAATCAGCAATTTTTAGGTAAAACAGTACAAGTTCTTATTGAAAAAGTGGATAAAGGATTCGCGAGCGGTAAGATCCCTGAATTTAAAGTGTGCAGATTTCCATCTGATAATCAAAATTTGATTGGAGAGTATGTAAATGTGAAGGTTAAAAAAGCTATGGAATGGTGTCTTGACGGAAGCGTTGCTTCCTAATTCAAAATTAAAGATTGAAGATTGAAAATTCATGTAGTAATAAGACATAGTATAATTTAGAATAATCTTGAATCTTGAATCTTCAATTTTTAATTTTTAATATAAAATAAGTTATCTGTTTTTACAAAAAATGAAGCAAAATAAGTTATCTGTGCTTGTTGCATTTATGGCTAAGATAAGTAGTTACTTGTATTTTAATTTTATATATGATATAATTAAAATGTAAATTTTTGCATCAAAATAAGTTATCTATATTAATGAAATATATCGATAGAAAAGTTATCAAAGGGAAGGCTCAGTATTATCTTCAGTATCAAGGATATTCAAAATATATTGGTTCATTCCTGCCTGTCAGCCTAAAAGATGAACTTTTAGATTTTTTTATTGAGTTATCTGAAGAAGAAAATGATAACCTCCCTAAAAATATAAAAAATGAATTTAAATATGGTGGCTTAGATAAATTAGAAAAATTACATTATTTTCATATTGCCCTGAATCATGACCTTCTAAAAAAGGAACATGACATCTTTTATAATGAATTCATAAAATTATATACTTACCACTCAAACAGGTCAGAAGGATCAAGGACAACAAAAAAGGATATCGATAAATTTGTTTCAAAGAATATAAGAGTTCCGAAAACCAAAACTGATCAGGAAATTTTTAATTCATTTTTAGCGTTTGATTTCGCATTATCCGATGAAATGAAATGGAATATGAAATCCATAAAGCATATTCATTCTCTTTTGCTAGATGGCATTGACCCAATGATAGCGGGAAAATGGAAGACTGAAGATAATGTCGCTCCCAATAGTCAACCGACATCCAGCTATAAAAATGTACAAAATGATATAAAGAATCTTATAAAATGGCTAAAAAATGAATCCAGAAAAAAAACATATCCTCCAAAAATTGCCATTCAATTTTATGTAAAATTTGAGCATATTCACCCGTTTTTAGATGGAAATGGCAGGGTTGGCAGGATTTTACTTAATGCAATCCTCCATAAATTCAATTATCCACCTATTATATTTTTTAGCACAAATCATCAGCAACACTGCACAGCTATGACATCTGCCATTAATGGCAGATGTGGAGGAATTAATAAACATTTTTTACAACAAGTTAAGAAAACAAATGATTCCTTATTTGCTAAAATTTTGCCATAATAATTACTGTATAAAATACATATGAAGATAGCAATAGTAACAGACTGGCTTACGAATTATGGTGGCGCGGAAAGCGTTATATCAGCTTTTCATGATCTTTTTCCGGAAGCACCGATATACACGACAATGTACAGACCAAAGAACATGAGGGAACTTGGAAAATTAAAAAATGTTAAGACGACATGGCTTGATAAAATTCCGACATCTAAGCATCAGTATCTGCTTAGCTTGATGCCGACAGCGGTAGAAATGATGGATTTGGATGAATATGATATTGTACTTAGCAGTTGTCACAGTGTAAGCAAGGGGGTGATTACAAAGCCAAACACATTGCATATCAGCTATTGTCATACGCCTATGAGATATGCATGGGAAAGTTGGGATTTTGAAACAAGGCTGAAAAAATTCCCATCAATTTTTCATCCAATGATACGCAAGCAGATTGGGAAAATCAGAGAGTGGGATTATTGTGCGGCGCAGAGAGTTGATAAATACATTGCAAACTCATCACATATCGGTAAACAGATTAAAAAGCATTATAAAAGAGATTCTGATGTAATTTACCCACCAGTTCATACCGAAAAATTTACTCCGGCTACCAATCCAACAGAAGATTTTTATTTAGCGGTTGGCAGACTTATTCCTTATAAGAAATTCGATTTAATTGCAGAAACTTTCAACAAATTAAAAAAGAAATTAAAGATAGTCGGAACAGGTCCTCAATATGACAAAATTAAAAGCATGGAAAGTGAATATGTGGAAGTTTTGGGCTATGTAAGTGATGGAAAACTGACTCATTTGTACCAAAATTGTAAAGCATTCTTATTTCCGCAATTGGAGGATGCAGGCATTGTGCCACTTGAGGCAATGTCGGCTGGCAGACCCGTTATTGCGTTAGACAGAGGTGGTAGTTTGGATACTATGATAGACGGCAAAACGGGTGTTCTTTTTTCTGAGCAAACAGTTGATAGCTTATCGGATGCGATTAGCAGATTTGAAAAGATGAAATTTGATTCAAAATTTATCCGAAAACATGCTGAGGAGTTTGATGTGGAGATTTTTAAAACCAAAATCCGGGATTATATTCAGGAAGAGTGGGAGAGGTTTAATAAATAATACTGCTTCGCGTGGGGCAGGCTATCGCCGTTGGGCTGCGAGATTACTCGCGTAGGGCTGGGCTATCGCCCGTGGTTCTATTTTATTATGGGTGGATACTTTTAATAAACCTGTCAAAATAAAATAGAACCACGTCCTGTAATCAGGATAGCCCTACGTTTGTACTCAAACAGCCCCACGTCGCTACTGCGACAGCCCTACAATGAAATGGAACGTTATGACAAAAGAACAATCAATCAAAGAACTAAAGACAATTCCCTCAATCGGCAAAGCTCTTGCAGAGGATTTGTATAATATTGGAATCAAAAAAATATCAGATTTAAAAAATAAAGACCCTGAAGAATTGTATTTCAAGTCCTGTGCATATGACAATCAGCAACTTTGCCGTTGTGTTTTATATACTTATAGATGTGCGATTTATTTTGCCTCCACAAAAAACCCCAATCCGGAAAAATTGAGGTGGAATTATTGGAAAGATAACGCTTAAATGCGAATTTTAAATTTTAAATTTTCATGAAAACATTAGGTTTAGCACTTGGTGGCGGAGGAGCAAGAGGATGTTTCCACATTGGTGCAATTAAGGCTTTGGATGAGGCCAATATCACAATAAATTACATCGCAGGCACGTCTATCGGAGCATTTATTGGAGGTATTTATGTAGCTGGAGATATTCATGAACTTGAAAACTATCTTATAAAAATTAAA
The DNA here is from genome assembly GCA_030618315.1 of Candidatus Peregrinibacteria bacterium. Taxonomy (GTDB): domain Bacteria; phylum Patescibacteriota; class Gracilibacteria; order UM-FILTER-43-11; family UM-FILTER-43-11; genus JAFGCT01. Next base: position 21,328 of record JAUXDO010000002.1, read on the forward strand.
TGGAGAGATGTTCTTAAGCACTTTGATCCAGTTCTTCCAAGAAATGGTTTATTTGGAGGTAAGAAAGTAATGAAACTCATAAAATCTCTTTTACACTATGATAATTTTAAGAAAACTAAGATTCCATTTATTGCTGTTACTACAAATCTTGCCAATGGCAAAGAGGTTCATTTGTCTAAAGGAAAAATTTCAGATGCAATTAGGGCCAGTATTGCGATACCGGGGATTATAACTCCTTTTAAAAAAGGAAAACAGTATTTTGTTGACGGTGGTGTTGTGAATCCTCTTCCTATTAATGTGGTTCAAAAAATGGGCGCAGATATTGTCATTGCGATTGACCTGAATCATTATTTTATCAGAGAAGAGCTTAACAAAAGATATAAAACACCTAAAGGTACACTATCAAAAATTTTCGGTTCAAGCTGGCCTAATATTACTAATGTTCTGGAAAACTCATTTTTCTTAATGGAAGATAAGCTCGCTGAAAAAAATCTTGAAATTTATAAAGCAGATATATTAGTTAGACCGATGTTGAGGCCCACAAGCATATTCGACTTTCATCATGCAAAACAATTAATTGATGAAGGTTACGAGGTTACAAAAAAACAGATACTTGCAATTAAAAAACTCTTAAATACTTAGCTTCTTTTTACTCTTAGTTATCATCGGTTCTTTACCGTAATAAGGCTCGATTAAGTTGTAGGTTGTATGGTTTACGTTGAAAGCTTTTTTAACTACCCGCGCCCATGTTTCTTCAGGAGATAGCACGTCGGTGATTTGTGTAAAAGTGGATGGGAGTTTTGATAAATGGTCTTCTGAAAGCTCACCTAACCACATTTTTTTACCTGACAATTCCTCAATTGGAATAATCTGAGGTTTAATTTCGATTTTCGACTTGCCTGCCGGTAGGTAAGGTTTTCGATTTTCGATTTTCGAAATATAAACTTCCACTTTATTCATGCTTTGCAAATATACAAAATCAGACTCATCTGTTCTATATCTCCCCCATTCGTCTGTTTTTAGGCCGATAATTGGGATTTTGAGCTGATGTGCAAATTGATTTGCAACAGCTATTCCGACGCGAAGTCCTGTAAAACTACCGGGGCCCTTTATTACAAAAATTCCTTTGAGATCGGTAAGTTCGATATCAGCTTTTTTAATTAGCTCATCAATGATTATCAAAATTGTTTCGGAGGCATTAAGTGGATTAAGCTTCGAGTATCCCAGAAGGCGCGATTGGCCAATCGCGCCTTCTGGGGAGTGATTATCAACCAATGTTATACCTGCTTCCGATGTTGTTGTATCGATACATAAATACATGTTGAAAATCGAATTGTTGGACTGTTGTGGAACTATTGTAGGACAAATCGATTAGTTCAACAATACGTCCTCCAACTAGTCCAACCATCAGTCCTCCTATTCGTTATTGACTTATTTCGTCTGTTATCTTACATTATTCCTCTAAAGAACTCCTCCTATTTTTTTAATTAATATAAAATGTCCAAAATATTAGAAATAAAAACAATAGCTGAAGAAGTTGAAGAAAAATTTATAACATTTGAAGATTTAAGTGAAATCTGTGACAATGCTGATGGAAATTTTGATCCAATAACTATATTTAATGAGCTTTGTGGCCTGAGCGAGAGTCAGCTTAAGAGGCTAAGCAATCATGATGATGGTATTAAAGGGTTTATTGCAGATAATTTGGTGGCGAGGGAAGTTATAAGACGGACTACTGAATACACTTAATAAATAAATTAATTTATATGAGACCGGATATCGAATTAACAAAAAAATACGGTCTTGATGATGAGCAATTCGACGCAATGTGTGGCATGTGTCATATGCTACCAAGACCGGTCATTTGGAGATTCAGAAAACATACACCAAAAGAAATTCGGGACTTGGTGGAAATTTGTGCTGATAAATTTATTAAAGATACCAGAAGTTTGGTTAGGGCTTTAAATGAAAGATGGAAAAATCCTGAATTATTGGATGTAATAAATGACTATATGGCACGTATTATGAAAAATGCCGAACATAAAGATAGCATAATAGAAAAAAAACTTCGTGAAGAAAGTTTGCATGCTACTCAAAATTCAACTTCTCAATCTGAACTCCCTGATAATAGTATTTAATGATTTCATCGTAAGACTTACCCTCGTTGGCCTGTGATGTAGCGCCAAATCCACTGAGCCCGACTCCGTGGCCTCTTTTTACGCGACCTTCACACCATGGATCGGAAACTGATATTAGATAAGGAGTATGCGTCCAGCCCCAGACTTCCTGTGCGGAGTATGTTCGACCATCACTTTGGTTAAAGTATGGAGTTTTTATGAGCTCACCCTGATAAGTGACTACTTCATCTTTAGTAATTGCTGCTGCGCCGACGAAGTTTGGTGTTCTGGATTCCACGCCATAACCTAAATATCTTTGGAATATTGCAGGGTCATCACTGCCATCGTATGGTAATCCTGGGAATTTGCGATTATCATCCGACATGTAGAAACGTGCGTATGACCTTGCGAGTATTGCGATAACTTTCTGTTTTTCAAAAGGTGCGTCATTGGATACTTCTGCAAGACCCTTTATATAGTCTTCCATATAAAGTTCGTTGATGTATGCGACTTGTTCATTAATAACTCTGATTTCAAGGGCTCCTCTAAAACGATTGTCATTTAAATCCCTATTCCAGGCAGGTCTGTGTTCCCAACTTGTGATTTTAACAATTCCGCCTTCATCGGGGATAAATCTGATAACAGCATCACTTCTTACAACACTACCTACCTGAACGTGCATATTATTTCCTGCCTGCCGAACTGCGACCGTATTGCCTGATGCTACAGAAAATAATTCATTATTATTACCATCAACTACTTTAAAGTTCTTATTTGCAGATATAGTTGAATCCGCATCTGAATAAGAGAGTCTTACTCTGAACGGTCTATCGGAAATTGCTGAAGATGTGGTGGTTGTATCTGCCGATACAGTAGGTATGACGGGGGTTGTAGTTGCTATGCTCTTTGTAATAATTGTGGCACGTTCTTGGTTTAGACTTGCATCAGAGGTTGAGCTGGAACTGCTTCTGACTGTGTCTCCGGATACTTTAAATGTCCATCTGGCATTACCACCAACAACCCAGCCAACGTATTCCAAAACCAATTGAAATCCTTCTCCGTATATTCCTCTGGTGTAATTACGCACTTTAAATGTGAATGAACCGATTTCTCCCGGAGCAACTGTGTCTTCATTTAGATAAGCTGGCCTATATTTGTTTTCCCAGCCACCTGAAAAATAGAACTGACTTAGGCGGTCGCGTGGATTTGCATTGCCGAGATGAACGGCGTTTAATCCTTTTTTATTCCAAACCACATTCCCTGTGTTTTTAAATTTCACAGTTATTTCTTTTTCCTGTCCTGGTTGCATATTTACATATGCATCACCCTGATCGATTAACTGAGCGCGCAAACCTGGTTGCGGGACTCTTATTACATAACGGGCTACACCACCTCTTATTGGGATTTTGTTAAATTTTGCACGCAGGAAAATGCTATGATACCCCTCTTCATATGGTGCTTGAACCCAAAAACTGAAATTTACTATTTTACCTGGTCCGACAGGCTCGGTTGGAACTAATTTGTTTTTAAAAACTTTTATTCCACGACCAAGTAATGTCATTTGCATATTATCCGGATACCATGTTAAATCACCACGATTTTCCAGAGAAAGTTCAACTCTTTTCATTTCTCCTGGCTTTAATTCGTTGACTGTATTTAGCTTTGTAACTCTTGCCAGATGTACTGGTTCTTTAACAGTTACCTTAAAACCAAGGGCTGTATCCTGAAGCCATTTAACCCTCTCAACAACTGGTATAAATTGTTCAACAGCTATTCCTGTTTTTCCGATTGGCACTTCTAATTCAATAACAAAACGACCTGTCTCCCCTGGTTTGACTTCACTTTCAAGCAGGTATCCTATTCTGGATGGATTTTGCTCAATAAAAATACTTTTTCTATCTTTTGGTCCTGATGTTCCAAGTGTAATTTGATTATCACCATAGTTTTTCCACACAATATTTCCTTTATTTTTAAGTTCAATCCAGGCATTTATTTTCTGCCCTTGAAAAACTGTTCCGGATGGCAGATTTCTATTTATAACTTCATAATCAAAATTAGGTTCAGCTACTGTAAAGCCAATATCTACTGAAGATTTTGATACTTTATAGCGACCATTTACTACCGGTGCCACTTCAAATATATATTTACCAGGCTGGTATCCACCTTCTATCTGGACTGTGAATGTTCCAATTCTTCCCGGTGCAACAGAGCGTTCTTTCATGTCTGCGGCAACAAATGCTTTATCTGCAATTACCGGAACTATGCGAGCATTTGGATCGTTATTTAGTGCCACATGAAGCCATGTATTGCTATCCCAGGTTTTTTTACCAGTATTTTTAAATTGTAATTTTATTTCCTTTCGTTCATTTGGTTCAAGTAACACATTTCTATAATCGACTAAAGATTGTGCATTATAATCCAGATTTTCGGCTTGCAAACTCCCTTCGCTAAATGATCCACTTCTGATTGATAAAGCTGCACGCTCTCTGATTTTAGAAAGCAATTTATATAGCACATCACCTGGGCACGATGTTGCGCCAACATCTCTGTGTCCAATAACATTTGGTAATGTCTTGCCTCTTATACTTGATGATCCATTTGGGTCGATTCCGTGAACTCTTGCCCTGCTTGCAATTAAAGAAATCAAAGCCTGCTGAACGGGTTCCGGCACTGGCGTGTTTTGATAATTTCCAATAATTGAGATGCCTATTGTACCGTTATTGTAACAAAGAGCATGAGCACCAATTACATTATCTCCGCCATATCTGCCTTCATATATGTTCCCAAGTGGATCGATTAGGTAATTGTAGCCGATATCTCCCCACCCGCGTGAAACAGTGTGATAATGATAAATTGCACGAACTATCGCCTGATAATCACGATTATCCATTTTGGAATCACCATTAATATCTCTTATTTCAGAATCTGTATGATGTATTACAAATTTTCGAACCTTCTTCATGTATTGAAGAGGCCATGTTAAATCGTTACCTGAAGGACTTTTATCTTCAATTTTTGTAATACCAAGTTCTGATCTGTATGTTGATTCCATAACTCCACATGGATCTACATATGTTTTACTGGTACTTGCCCTTCTTCTGGCTGCTTCTTCCATTTCCGGTGTCCAGTATCTTAGTGACTCGTCTGCGCCCCATGAACTTCGTTTGATAATAGAATAATTTCTTGCGACTATTTGTGTACTCGCATACAGGTTGGAGGTATCAAGAGCTTCAGGCCCACCGATTTCACGGATCTCATCCGGTTCATGATAAAAAATACTGAGTTTAAGAGTAATTGGATCACCCCTAATTCTCTTAAATTGAATCGTACTTGTTGGCGAACTGAATATAAGTGCCTCAGGTCCATATCCCTCATTTTCAATTATAACTTTTTCCCAGCCATAACCAATATCTACCATTAGATCGTCGATTTCTTCATCGAATTGTACAGCTATTACATTAAATAGATTGTCTTCAAAAATAACTTCCGAAAGTATTTCGCCACCAACATTCTGCAAAGTTATTTCTTTTTCTGAATAATCCATTGCAAAAGTTTTTGGCACAATGACGCTGATTATCAGACTTAAAATAATTAACAGAAAACCGAATTTTAACAATCGAAGAATCATATTTATTTTTATTTTTTGCACCTATATAGGTTGTACAAATATTGTATACTACTTGCACATTTAAATAAAGAGATTTTTTGATTATTCAACTAGACTAGTAACCTTTGCAATAAGTATTTCAAGTTCTTCTGTCGGTAATTTTACAAGTTCTTCTCTGGTACCAATAATTGTTATGCTTTTTGGTGCAAAAGAAGCACGACAACGCTTTGTCCCTAAAAGTATACTAATAAGCTCTTCACGAGTATGTTTACCGCTACTTCTCAAGTCATCCAGATGAGACTTTAATCTACCCTCAAAAAGAAATGTACCTTCGGGACAACTAAGGTCTAATTTGTCATCCATTATATTTGGTGAAATTAAGTTGGGCGATTATTATACAACTTTTTTGGCAATAATAACAATTATTACCCAATTTGATTTTTAATATTAATTTATTTTTGATACAATTGTGCTCAAGTTGTACCCTCTAATTAAATATCATGAACAACAAAGAAAATAAACAACCTATAGCGTTTGTTTATCAAGAAAGCCCAATAAGTACTCCAAATTACAAAGTTTATAATGGAGATAATCAGGAGAGCTCTGAAGACCTTGCAGCTTTAGCTCATATTATTCGTGACTATAGAGATCAGATTAAATTTCTTACACAGGCAGAAATTAATGATAGATATTCAATGGAGTCATCTTTGATAAGACCCTTTAGTGATAAGGAAATGGGACAAATACTTTTGGGATAAAGTCGACACTGTACGTTTATTGATAACCAAATCTGCCTGGTCCATCGTGGCGAACCCTATTTGTCGCGATTAATGCGTCTCGCTTTGCTGGATGTAGAGCCAGCAATGGGTGAATTTTGAATATTTATATATTTTTGATATAATTGTTTATAAATAATGCCCTTTAATAAAAAAATAAAAATGAATAATAAAATAGATAATTCGTTTTCAACCTCCTCGTCAGACAATCTTGGAAATTTTGATCATGCTCTAAGAAGTGGTTCGATGAGTGATATTCTTCCCAAACATGGCAATGGTTTTACATTTACAGCTCCGTATGGGATTGTCTCTGTTAAGCCAACTTCTGAAGCAATAGAGAAATTAATAGCTCTTATGAAAACATTTAATGTTTTTGAAAAAGACAATGAATCCATTCTGGATTGTTGGGTAAATCGTAAAGAATTGGAAGCTGGAGGCAATGTAAAGTGGGAATCCGGCCGTTATACGAGCAGGGCTGAAGATAAAATTACTTTGGAAGAGTGGATAGATGAGTCAAAAGTTGTTCCAATAAATAAAATGCAACAAAAAAGAAAGGAAATTGAAAACACTCTTGAGCATGTTAATCATGGCATTTAACCAAATACCAATAAGTTTGGATTGATAAGAAGAATTAATCCGAGTGCTACCATAATAGTACCGCCTATTAAATGAGACGCGCGGGTGTATTTGTGAGTGGTAAGACCTATGCGATCAAAGCTATACATAGCAATACCAAATATAATCAAGTCATCGACCATGTACATAAATATATACATTGCGTTGTACATTTGCTTTCCTGCCCATGTCAAACCGCCAATATCAAGAATTTTTGTGAATGTCTGAGGTATCCCGACAGAGCATGCGAATTCAATAATATTTACTGAGAACGCAAGCATTAAAATCCCAAGCATGGTAATAATTGTCATTGGACCTGTTGCATATGCCTTAATTTTTTCGGATGTTCTGCGTTTAGATTTCAAACTGCCGACTTTGCATGCAGTATCTTCTTTATAGAATTTATATAAGAAGAATAATCCCGCTGATATAGCTACCAGACCTACTATAGGGGTAACAATTGCATCCATTCCTACAAAATCCCATGCAGTCATCCAAACGTTTAGGATGAGATAATACATAACAGCTTCTGCAAAAATGAATATTCCTGCCATCTGGAACATGCGCTTTCGTGAACCGGCTTCCATCAAAATTGTTAAAAAGAGGACTAGTACCCACATTGCACATGGATTGAAGCCATCAACAAATCCTAAAATAACAGAGAGAATCGGTAGTGAATATTTTTGAACATCCACTGGACCGATGAATGGGACAGTAACCCAATAATTAACATCATCTATTGCACATCCGATTTCCTCTCCGTCGATATTACATGTACCGGCAGAGGTTTCAATATGACTGCTTCCGCCAGCTAAGATAAACTCCTCAAATGTATATTGGGTCTGGCCTTTGGCATTGTCTACCAATGCACGTATTTTTTTACCTGTTGTTTTTTCTGTATCAAATCCCTGAAGAACAATACTATCTATTATTGTAATTGGAGTAACTTTTGGTATACCTTCGAGTTCTGTAAGTTCTAAAAAATGACCCTTATGAATAGGGTCACCTATGTCATGAAAAACAACAATCAAATCTCCTCTTTCTTTTTGTAATTGATTTAAGAATTTTTTTTCAGCACGGCAATGATTGCAATTATCTCTTTCAAAAATTTCAATACGTACTGTTTCAGAGGCTGGAACAACGCAGTTTTCAGCAATCTCTTCGGCTACAGAGTCATTTATTGTTTCGACAGATGTGTCTTCGGCAGAATAGGCAAAAGGAGTCATCCCGCTTAGCGTGACGACCCCGATTGTTAATATGATTAGTAGATTTTTGAGTTTCATGGTTCTGTTCGGTTACGAACGTGGGCCTGCTGTCGCGTGGGCCTGTTTGAGTACAAACGTGAGCCTGTCCTGATTACAGGACGTGGTCCTATTTTTATTATGATTAGTTGTATTACTAATAACAATAAGATAGTACCACGCGAGTAATCTCGCAGGCCCACGGCGTTACTACGCCAGGTCCACACGAGGTAATCCGAGTAGACCCACGCAAAGCAGTATTATTTAGCTAATTCCTCTTCAATTAAAGCTTCAAATGCAGCAAATGGCTGTGCGCCAGAAAGGAATCTTCCGTTTATAAAGAATGCAGGTGTACCTTGTACTCCGTAGCTTGAACCTTCCTTGGCATCAGCATCAACCTCGTCTGAGAACTTCTCTGAATCTAAACAATCTGCAATATCATAGCCCATATCGGATGCATACTTTTTTAAGCTGTCAGAATCAAGAGCTTGTGTATTTTCAAAAAGTTTGTCGTGGTATTTCCAATAAGCCTCATCACCACCTAATTCATGTACACATTCTGTAGCCATTGCAGCAGGTTTTGCATTTTGATGAAATCCAAGAGGGAAATCACGGAAAACATATTTAACTTTTCCTGTATCTATGTATTTCTTTTGAATTTCTGTAAGCGTTTGATCTACATAACGTTTGCAGAATGGACATTGATACTCAGAAAATTCGATAATTGTTACTGGTGCATTTGCATCGCCTTTAATGGCATCATCATCGATACTTACATCAATCGGTTCTGTTGGTGCAGGTGGCGGAGTGTTTTTCTCCTGTTGCTTCTTTACATAAGCTTCAATACTAACTTCAACTTTTTCATTAAAGTTTTCTTCTGCATGAAACTGAGCAGAACTAACTGTGGTGTAAACTGAAACAGCTAAAGCAATAACTGAAAGTGCAAGTGCAACAGATAAAAGTTTCTTATTATTAAGCATAAATTATTTTTTTATTGAATAAATATTTGCTATTGAATTTTACAGATTTTTAAAAAAAATACAAATTTTATTTGTTTTGAGCTATTTTTATTACTTTAAGCAATTCTTCTACCATTTCGTCTACTCTTTTTTTCCTGCCTTCTTTCACCGCATTCTTCACACAATTGTTCATATGCCCCTCTAAAAGAATTAAATTTGCGGATTTCAACAAACCGATTACAGCAAGATTTTGCTGGATAATATCAATGCAATATCGATTGTCTTCCAACATTGTTACAACTTTTTCGAGCGAACTTTTGGCTTTTTTAAAGGCAATAAGTGCCTTGTCTATATTGTGTGCCATAATTTTAATAAAAGAAGTACCCATACCAGAGGTATAGGTGTATTATATTTGGATTAAAAATTAAAAGCAAATATTGTTCAAAAAACTTAATTGACAAAATGAACAAATCTTTATTAAAAAAATGTGGGTTTTATTTTAAAAAAAATAAAAAATTTGCATATAATAAGTAAGTATAGTATTTTTTTGGAAGTTAAAGATTTAACTTAGCAAAAAATAAAAAATAAAAGCTTCAATCAAAAGCTGGCAAATAACTTATTAATCAATAAGTCGCACAGATAAATGTGCGGTGCTTTGCTAAATATTTAACATTTTATTTTATTAAATTTTATTACTTAATTATGAACAAACATATGACAATTCATAAAAAAATGTTTTTAATCGGTGCCATTGTTGCACTGATAGGTGTTTCTTTTATAAGTTTCAAAACTTATCTACAAACACAGGCTATTGCTGTAATTACCCCATGTGCCATGGAAGATTATGGCAGCACTGGTAATGTTGATGTATGGAAAGACGGTTGTATAAAATATAACTGCTGTAGTGATTCGCTCGCTTGTTCCACCACATTACTTACCGATTCAAATGGAGCATGTACCAATTGGATACTAGATGGTGCTGATAAAGAAACATGCGCAGACGTTATTTATAAGCATAAAAGCGTTTGTCCAAATCTTATTCCGTTTTCATCATCTCAGGGTTGTATACCCGGATTAAAATGTTTGACAAACGACGAATGTTTTGACGGCAAATGTGTAAATATCACCCCTCCAGCATGTGAGTATGCTGTAGATCTAGAACAAGATTCTTCTTTAACTTGTGAAACAATTATAAAGCTGAATCCATGTGCTAGTATTTACGGTATTGGGACTACAACCGAATGTATTGGCGTTTCTGATCCTTACCCTACTAATACTAAAGTTGTTTGTACTGGTGACAATGTAACTGATGTATTTTGCAGTCTGTTCCAGGAAAATCTAGTAGATGCACTATTTACATTATCAAAACCATCTGAATGTAACTTTGTTCTTTCTCCAGACGTATCATGTTCTCAATTAGATAACTCTGGGATTTGCGATACATTATGGGGGCCAACAACACAACAGGCCTGTAAAGAAGATGTAGTAAATGGAATAACTAATTTATTTTGTGTCGGTGATAATGTAGGCGAAAACAAATGTACTACACTACCTGCTAAAATTACAGACACTATATTTTATAATGCACAAGCAGGATCTTGCATATGCCCAGGTGGAGATGTTTGTGGTGACGGTCAGATCACTGGTAGTGAAGAATGTGATATAAAAGCTAACCCAACTGGTTGTAAAGACACACATGACTGTATTGAATGTCAATGTATAGAGGCACCAACTCCATCTTGTTCTAATTATAATTTAGTTGCGTTATGTAAAGGTTTATCGGATATAAGCTGTGAGAATTCTTATGTTGAGGCTCTTCCAAATGATTTTCGTATGTGTGACTTAATTTATGATTTAATAGGGAACACATCCTGTGTTATAGGAACACGGACCTGTGAAATGCCTGTTTGCGAAGAAGGTGCAATTTGCCAGATAAACGACGAATGTTATGGAGGAATTTGCGAAGGTGAAAAAGATTATAGGTGTAATTACACACTGATAGAAGGAATTACATGTGATAATTCATTGCTTATTGATGCCTGTGTTAAAATTTATGGAAGTGAAGTGGTCCAAACCTGTTCGGATGATACTCTTCCAGGTGATAAACTTGGTGCATTGCTTAGTTGCACAGGCCCTGATGTTTATGTAAATGCTCAGAACTGCAAAGTGATTGATACATATGTAGTAGATGCTCTGTTGAATAAAGGTATAGCAGGAAGTTGTACTAAATGCCCTTCAGTTTGTACTGATAACGATGGAGATAAATATTATGCGCAAGATAATTGTGGAACACCTGTAGATTGTGATGATAATGATCCAAAAATACATCCTGATATTCTTGATTCAGGATGTGATAATATTGATAACAACTGTAATGGTCTTATAGACGAAGATTATCTTCCTTACACATGTGGAATTGAATTCTGTGAAAGTTTAAGCATATGTGAAAAAGGTCAAACATCTTGTACGCCTTTAGATCCAGTTGCTTTTTATCCAGACTCCGATGGTGATGGCTTTGGTATAAAGAGTGAACCCATTTTAACCTGTTCCCCTATTACCGGCTATGTAAGCAATGCAGATGATTGTGATGATAAGAATGCAAATATATATCCTGGTGCTCCTGATGTATGTAACGAATATGGCGTAATAGTAGACATGGGTTGTGGAGACGGTTATGACGATTTGAACTGTAATGAATACTGTAAGGATAACGATATGGATGGATATACAATTGATAAGATGCCGGAAGACTGGGATGGTAAATATAGCTCTACATGCCCTTGGGTTATAGGAAACGGCGATTGTAACGATAAGAATGCAAATATATATCCTGGTGCTCCCGATGTATGGGGCGACGGAATTGATACAAATTGTGACAATATTGTTTGTGGCGTCTACAATAAACAATATATAAAGGATGTAGCTTGTTCAGAAACACCTATTGTAGTAAATAACGACGATGAGCTTGCTGCTTATTTGAAAGACTATGGTTATAACGGAATTACTTATTCTGGTCTACTTATTAAGTACCATGTAAATCAAACAAATATAGACATTCATTCTCCATGTGA
>JAUXDO010000025.1 GCA_030618315.1 Candidatus Peregrinibacteria bacterium
TCGTCACCAAATATATGCCAACCACCATAGAGCAGTGCACCCGCAATGGCGATCACAAAAAAGATTTTAACTGCTGATTTCATCAACTTAACGGCGATGATTGCCACTATGATGATTACAACTGCTGCGATTATGAAGTCCATACTATTCTCCTTCTACTCTTAATATTTGAGAGTTTTTTGTTGTTTTTTGACTGTCCTTCTCTACGCAATAACTATGCAGAATCATGAATGTAAAAGTCGCAATTGCTACCACAACAGCCAATTCTGTTTTCTTGCAACTGATAAAAGCCATCATAAGAAACGCTCCGAGTATGAGCGAAACATGGAACATTTCCATTTTGCCTCCTGTATTTTATGTTCCAACAGTATTAACACTGAGGGGAACTAATTTCTAAGTCTTTCCGATTACACCATGCAACGGATTAGACACTAGTGTCCTCAGTGTTTCAACTAGAAGGGAAATCCTCAAAAATACTTAAATTTTCTCTCCGTCTAGGCGGATCTTAAATTTTACATATTTTTGCCCTCGCTATACAACGCCCTCATTTCTTTGGGCTAGTTTCGCTCGGACCGGATTTCTCGCTTCTGCCTATGATTTTAAAGAACGTAAGGCGTTTATTTTACAGCTTTTTTACGTTTTAGTCAAGGAAAGTTATTTAATAATATTATTTATTTTTTGCAACACGTTTTTGATTATTCCCTTATTTAAGACTTTTTGGCTAACTGAAAATCTTTTGTGTACAAAAAATGTATACATTAGAGAGCTTTTTATTGTTGAACACAATTTTTGTCATTGATTAAATTTTGTATACAACTTAAACTGCAAGTGAAAGCGAAAAACAGACAAAAAAAATTCACAAAATATGAACATTTTTCACACAAGTTTTAAACATTTATCATCCGCTTAGGGCTTATTCTAGCGTTTTTTGCTTATGACTGAACAAATGCACATACCAGTACTACTCAGTGAAACACTTGATCATTTAAACCTAAAGGCAGGCAACACCGTCGTGGACTGTACCCTTGGACTCGGAGGTCATAGTCTGGAGATACTAAAAAAGATTGGAAAATCCGGACATTTAATCACTTTTGAGCAAGATGAGGACAACCTAAAAATTGCAAACTCGAAATTCGAAGCTTCCACCACGGCGGACAGGCGAAACTCGAAAATTGGTGCTCAAATAACGTTAATTCATGATAATTTTGAAACTTTATCCGAGCACGTTAAAGAACCGGTTGATGCAATTTTATTTGATCTTGGATTGTCATCACCTCATGTAGATGATCCGGAGCGTGGATTCTCGTTTAAAAACGATGGTCCGCTGGATATGAGATTCGATAAAAGACAAAGTCTGACTGCGGAAAAAGTCGTGAACTCATATAAAGAAAAAGATATCGCCGATATCATCTATGAATACGGAGAAGAAAGAAGATCACGGATTATTGCAAGAAAAATTGTAGAAGAAAGGAAAAAAGAACCGATTAAATCAACTGCCCGTCTCGCTGAAATAGTAAAGGAGACAATTAGAGGAAAAAGTCGGTTACATCCCGCCACATGCGTATTCCAGGCACTCAGAATATATGTAAATCGTGAGCTGGAGGTACTCGAAAAAGCGCTTGACCAAGCCATTAATCTACTAAAACCCAAAGGGCGAATCGTTGTAATTTCATACCATTCACTCGAAGATCGAATAGTAAAAAGGAAATTTAAGTACTACGCCCAAGATTGTATCTGCCCAAAGGAACTGCCTGTCTGTCAATGTAATTTTCAAAAAAAGCTTTATATCTTAACCAAAAGGCCTATAATATCTACTGATATTGAGGTCAAAAAGAACCCACGCGCCAGAAGCGCCAAAATGCGGGTTGCTGAAGCTCTATGATAAACCTCAACTCACCAATACAAACACACAAATATATGCACTCAGCATTGTTTATAGAAAATAAGACGTCCGAAAACGTGCGAAAAAGAACCCTGTCACAAAAAGTTGAGGTTGGGATGACATCCCTTGTCTTTGTTACGATTGTACTAGTCGCTATTATAAGCCTTGTTTACCTGGCTCATTCTAATCGTAATGCAACAAAAGGATATGCCCTTAAAAGTTTAGAGCTAAGACGCTCTCGTTTATTGACCGAAAATGAAGTCTGGGACATGCAAATAGCCCAGGTTAAATCACTGCAGGCTATTCAAAGTGATCCAAAGGTTGTTTCTATGGTAAAAGCTGATTCGCCTAAGTTTGTAAGGGGAGATACCGCAATCGCGGCTCGTTAACGCTCGCTCGATTTAAGAATATTGATTAGCGATTTAAGATTAGCGATTTTTTGTTTTGTGGGTAAATGCCTCGCACGTTAGAAAACGTACTCTGCATTTTCGGCATACATACATTGCAGAGCACTCTTTCCAGAGTGCGAGGCAACAAACAAACAAATAAATAAATAATCAAAAATCCATGTTCAATACTCTTAAATCAATATAAAATGTGAAACATGGAACTTAGCTGGGTAGAAATTAGCAAATCGGCACTTACTCACAATATTAAAACTTTTCGCAAATTGATTGGAAAGGGCAAGGTTTTGGGTGTGGCTGTAAAAGCCAATGCTTATGGTCATGGGATGGTGGAGGTGGCCAAGGTCTTTTTAAAGGCAGGAGCGGATTATTTGTGCGTTAATGCCGTATTTGAGGCGGAGGAGTTAAGGAAAGCTGGCATTAAATCCCCTATTCTTATTATGGGCTATACTCCTTTGTCGGATTTGAAAAAGGTTGTGCAGATGAAAGCTGATTTAATTGTATATAATGAAGAGACGATTAAAGCTTTGGGGAAATTGGATAAGAAAGTTAATGTTCATTTAAAAATTGAAACCGGTAATCATCGCCAAGGTATAACTTTGGACGACCTTCCAAAAGTTTCTAAGGATTTGAAAAAATATAAGAAAATTCAGGTCGCTGGAATTTCAACTCACTTTGCGAACCTTGAGGATAGGATCAATCATCAATACGCTCTTTATCAGCTTAAACAGTTTAAAAAAGCTATTCATTTGATCGAGGCAGATGGCCATGCACCTCATTTTCTGCATTGTGCGAGTAGTGCTGCAGCGATACTACTGCCAGAAGCTCATTTTAATTTTGTTAGGATTGGTATTGGAGCTTATGGTCTTTGGCCTAGTGAAAAAACCGAGAAGGCGGCCGCAAGAGCAGGTATCAATATTACTTTAAAACCAGCTTTGACTTGGAAATCTGTAGTCGCACAAGTAAAAGAGGTTAAAAAGGATTCGCTTATCGGTTACGGGTGTACTTATCAAATGCCAAAGGATGGGCGGATAGCCGTTATACCTGTTGGTTATTACGATGGCTACGTTCGGGCATTAAGCGGTCGTGCATCGGTTATTATTCGCGGAAAAAGAGCGCCGGTGATAGGTCGTGTCTGCATGAATTTGATTATGGTAAATATCACTCATATTCCTGACGTGAAGTTGGAGGATGAGGTTATATTACTTGGAAAGGGCATCACGGCAGAGGAGCTTGGTGAATGGAGTAAAACTATTAATTATGAGGTGACTACGAGGATTGGGGAACGGATTTTACGTTCAATTGTGAATTAGGAATTGTAAATCGCGAGCAATTAGTAATTATTAACCAGCGGATATGTCATATATGGAATCGGGATCCTGATTAACGCGCTCTGCACAAAATCTTAATACCTCCTTTTCACTCAGATTAAGGGAGGGAAAATTCGTGGTCATTTCTAGTAACTCATGCGGAAATTCATCAGCATACGAACCATATTCCCTGTCATAATGAAACATTGATTTGTTGTAATTATCGCCCCGAGATTGTTCGCTCTCTATGTCTTTAGCCACTTTAGCAATGAAGCTCATAACCAATTCTTTCTTTGTCTTTACCCGATAACGATATTTTTTGGATTTGAAGATTTCGGCTAATCTAGTCAGTTTTTCCTGCAACAAGTTCACATCCCACTTAGCATAATTATCGTCATCAAGTGTTATAGGTATGCCATTTTCAACGATTGTCTTAGCCTCGTTATAAAATAATTGTTTTACCTGATTTCTGGACATTTCCATAGTTACTTTGTCTATTGCTTTATCTATATCGTCCGAAAACAAAAGCATTTTTAACTCATCAGCGGAAAATTCTGATAAAACCAATCCTGTTTTCTCCAATCTTTCTATTGTCTCTCTTACTCTAATAAGTCCACCCTTTACTGTGGGTGTTTTTTGCTCTTCTTCCTTAAAATCGAGATAATCAGTAAGGCTGAAATTTTTACCACTTTTTTGCTCACCACCTTCTTGCTCTAAATAATCATTCATAATATATAAATTAAGTAATACACTGCATATTATATCATAAAACTATAAATATGTCAAGTAAATATGTAGGGTTATATCTTAGGTCTTGAAATTTTTCTTCAAGAAGGCTAAATTGAATACACTTGCCCTTTATTTTTTAATTAAACGAAAAAATGAATTTCTACGAAAATACGATTAAAAACATGAATAAGGCCGCCAAGATCATGAAGCTTGATCCTGAGACTTTAGAGACTTTGTCATATCCGCAAAAGACGTTAATTGTTTCTCTGCCTGTCAGAATGGATGACGGAAGCTTAAAAATTTTTGAAGGTTATCGCGTTCAGCATTCTGAACTTCGAGGACCATTTAAAGGTGGTTTTAGGTATTTTCCACAGGTTGATTTAAATGAAGTAAAGGCGCTTGCTACAGAAATGAGTTTTAAATGCGCGGTTGTCGGCATTCCATATGGTGGTGGTAAAGGTGGTGTTAAATGTAATGCAAAAGAGATGAGCATTGGTGAGCTTGAAAGACTTACCCGAAAATATGTACAGGCTGTTTATCAGATTATTGGACCAGAGCACGATATTCCTGCTCCTGATATGTATACCAATCCACAGATGATGGCCTGGTTTATGGATGAATATTCAAGACTTGTTAACAAATATCAGCCAGGTGTTGTAACAGGTAAACCGATTGAAGTTGGTGGATCACTTGGACGCGGTACTGCTACTGCACAAGGTGGTGCTTATATATTGGAGGAATACATGAAGCAGAATAATATGAAATCTGAGGGAACTACTGTAATTGTTCAGGGTTTTGGTAACGCTGGTATGTATGCTGCTGAGATACTTCATAGTATGGGCTTTACTATTCTTGGTGTAAGTGATTCCAAAGGTGGAATTTACAACGAAAAAGCTATAGATCCTTTCTGTGTTCTTAAAGATAAGAAGGAAAAAGGGTCAGTTACAAACTGTAAAGAAGGTAAGGTATGTACTAATAAAGAATTACTTGAAAAGAAATGTGATATTCTTGTTCTTGCCGCTATGGAAAATCAGGTTACTGAAAAAAATGCTAGTAAGATCAAAGCAAAAATCATTCTTGAGCTTGCGAATGGTCCAACTACTGCAGAGGCTGATGAGATTTTGGAAAAAAAGAATGTTGTAGTTATTCCTGATATTCTAGCCAATTCCGGTGGTGTAACAGTTTCTTATTTTGAATGGGTTCAGAATCAGACTAGCTACTACTGGCCTATTGAAGAAATTGAGATAAAATTAAAAAGAGCCATGGTTGAGGCGTTTCATCGAATTGTAAAATTCCAGGATGAACATAGCTGTTCAATGCGAACAGGCGCTTATATTTCTGCTTTTGATAGAATGGATAAGGCTTTGAAACTTAGAGGCTCTGGAGCTAATATTAGCTGTAAGATTTATAATAAATAATTCGGATAGATATCGAATAGATTTCGAATGGACATCGAATGGATCGATACGAAATCAATACGATATCAATACGATATCAATACGAAATTATGCTAAAAGAACAAATTATTCAGGACATGACATCCGCTATGAAATCAAGAGACCCAAGTCTTGAAACTCTTCGTATGCTTAAGGCTGATATTATGAAATACGAAGTGAGTGGTAAAGATATGGTGGCAACTGATGATGTTGTAATAGACATTTGCAAACGCTCTATCAAACAACGCAAAGAAGCTGCTGAAGGATTTAACAAAGGAGGTAGGCCAGAATTAGCAGAAAAGGAGATTTCAGAAATCGCCGTGTTCGAAAAATACATGCCTGAACAGATGAGCGAGGAAGAAGTGAAAAAAATCGTTCAGCAAGTTGTAAATCAAATGAATCACCCGCTAAGCGGGTCTGATTTTGGCAAGGTTATGGGTGCTGTTATGGGCAAGTGTAAAGGTTTGGCGGATGGGAATATTGTGAGTAAAACGGTTAAGGAAATTTTAAAATAGTTTTTCGATTACCCGCTAACCCCCGCAAGAATACCTGTTACCATTGAATTGAATGATATACCTTTTTCCCTTGCAGTACTTGCAATATGTTCATAAACGTCCTGTGGAATTCTTAAAGGAACCTGTTTAAGTTTCTGAGGCATAATATCTGATTTTGGCATAGGAATTTTCTCCTTTTCCCGACGCTCCTTTTCATCTTCAAAGTAAATATAATATGATTCAAGAGCTTCCAAAGGCGAATCTCCAAAACAATATGCATGAAAGGCGGGTGCGAAAACCTCAAAAGCACCTCCTTCACCTTCACTGATATCCCGAAGAATGATTTTATAATGATTTGGTGTTAATTGCTTCATGATATTAAATCTAAATTTTTTAAAATTTTGATAGCCTTTCTAACATAAGCCCTTTTAACGCAGTTTTTGTGAGATACAATCAGAATATGACTACAAATGCTTCGTCTGAAAATAAAATGAGATGAACTCTTCTTTTTGACTGTAAAATCGTAATATTCCAGAAAATTCTTTACTTCTGCAAATGTATAAGAAATGCTCTTTAAACCAATGATTCTATCAAATCTCTTTATTCTCTTATTCACCTTAATTCTATTTAGTTCATAATTATGATATCAAAATGATATCACTTTGTCAATTGAATTTGTGATTTTTGGTTTTAAATGTAGAATAAGGGTCGATAAATAATTATATGGAAAGAAAACTAATAAATAGCCCTTCATTCTTTATTGGAAAGGGCGAAGGCGATAATCTAATTTCATTCGGGTCAGGTCAGCCCGATTTACCTCCGCCAGACGAGGTTTTTGATATTACAAAAAACTATAGAAGTTTTAAGTACGGACTTATTCAGGGGCAACCACATTTAAGAGAAGCACTTAGCAGATTTTATGAAGATTCTAATCCTGATGATTTTGTAATTACAAATGGAGCGTCGGAAGCTATCGATCTTTCACTCCGCGCTGTTCATGCGTTGACTGGCGGTAGCAAAGTTTTGCTATTCAGACCTTATTATTATTCATATCCTCACAATGTTCGTTTTGCTGATATGGAGGCCAAATACAGCGATTTAAAAGAGGGTAAAATCGATATCGAGGACTTTAAAAAGCAAATTGAGGGATGTAAAGCTGTGATTATTAACTCCCCTGCCAACCCAACGGGCTCTGTGCAGGACAAAGAAACACTGCTTGAGATTGATAAGGTGTGCCGAGAGAAAGGAATCTATATTTTGTCGGACAATGTTTATAAAGATTTAGTTTATGATGATGAAGCTTTTTATCTGGAAGGTGAACATGTGATTACAATAGATTCATTTTCAAAATCATATTCCATGTGTGGAATACGTGTCGGATATTTATATACACCGAACAAGGATTTTGTAGATAAAGTGATTGAGATGAAAACTCATACATCTATGAATACCGGATTGATGGCTCAGGAAATGGCTTTTGCAGCTACAAATGTTCCGGAGAGTTTTTTACTTGAAACTCTGGAAACATGGAGAAAAAGAAGAGATTTGTTCTATCGTGGGATGTTGGATTTAGGACTTGATGTGATCAAACCAGAGGGTGCGTTTTATTTATTCCCGAAAATTAAAAACCCGGACAAGGCAATCAACGATTTATATTATGACCATAATTTGATTGCGTACAGCGGTAGTTGGTTCGGAGATGATGAAAGAATGAGATTCAGTTACGCGCTTGATGTGGAGAAAATTGAGATTGGCTTGGAGAGGCTGGGGAAGTATTTGGAGGGATAAATCCCCCCTAACCCCCTTTATCAAGGGGGAATTTTTTAAAAAAACCGACCATTAAATTTTGCACCTCCTTGATAAAGGAGGCTGGGAGGATTCACTGCCAAATAAGGGGGCTAGGGGGATTCACTTAATTCCTATACTCATCCCAACTCTTAATCTCCAGATCCTCCACTTTATACTTTTCAAGTGATTGTATTAAAGCTTTTGCGAATTGTACATTTGTAATTAGCGGAACGTGCTGATCTACTGCCATACGACGGATATCGTACCCATCTGTCATTTCATCATGCGCGTATTTTGTCGGTATTACAACTACCATATCGATTTTTCTTTCACTAATATATTCTTCGATGTTTGGACTCTTATTTGTAGATACTTTATGCAGTCTCACCACCTTAACACCATTTTCTTTTAAGAATTTTGAAGTTCCTTCTGTCGCAAATAAATTGTAACCAAGTAATCTAAGTACCCTTGCCGGTTCTAGCATACTTACTTTGTCCTTTAATTTTCCTATAGAAAGAAGTACATTCTTTTTTGGAATCTTGTATCCGACTGCCAAAAATGATTTCAGGAAAGCCGCTTCAAAGTCGTTGCCAAAGCATGCCACTTCTCCAGTTGAAGCCATTTCCACTCCCAGTACCGGATCAGCACCTTTAAGTCGTGGGAATGAAAATTGAGGTGTTTTAATTCCAACATAATCAAGGTCAACTGTCTGGTATCTCTTATTTTTTTCGACATCACCAAGCATTGCTTTTGTAGCAATTTCGATGAAATTATATTTGGTGACTTTGGATACAAATGGAAAAGAGCGACTGGCTCTCAAATTACATTCAATAACACGTATTCTGTTGTCTTTAGCGAGGAACTGGATGTTAAATGGTCCAGTGATATTGAGCTCTTTTGCAATTTGTTTTCCTATTTTTTTAACCCTCCGGAGAGTTTCGAGATAAGTGCGTTGCGGAGGCAGAACGATAGTCGCATCACCGGAATGAACACCCGCATCTTCAACGTGTTCAGAAATTGCGTAAATCAGGACTTTTCCTTTGTGTGCCACAGCATCCATTTCAATTTCACGCGCGCCAACGAGGAATTTACTGATTACAACAGGTGCATCGGAGGTTACTTTTACAGCTTTACCGAGAAAATTTTCAAGCTCTTCATGGGTATGTGCAACGCGCATGGCGGCACCAGAAAGCACATAACTCGGACGAACTAACACTGGGAAGCCGACTTTTTCTGCGAATTTATATGCATCTGATATTTTGGTAAATGCTTTCCATTCAGGCTGGTCGACATTGATTTTATCCAGCAAGGCTGAAAACTTATCACGGCTTTCTGCTCTGTCGATATTTTTTACTGAAGTCCCCATTATTTTTACCTTTTCTTTATCTAATTTTACCGATAAGTTGTTCGGAATCTGACCGCCCATGGATATAATGGTGCCATTTGGCTTTTCTTTATCGATGATATCTAGAACTCTTTCCAGACTTAACTCATCAAAATAAAGCTTATCGCATTCGTCGTAGTCGGTACTTACCGTTTCGGGATTGTAGTTAATCATTATCGCCTCATGCCTGTTTTTTAGAAGCGTTTTAACCGCATTTACACAGCACCAGTCGAATTCTACTGAGGAACCGATACAATATGGCCCTGAGCCAACTACTATTGTCTTTTTTGCTTTATTTTTCTTGAATTCCACATCGTCTTTTTCTCCCCAATATGTTAGATAAAGGTAATTTGTTTTAGCCGGAAATTCCGCTGCTAAAGTGTCGATTTGTTTAACGACCGGGATTATTCCAAGCTTCTTTCGATAACTCCTAACTTTAGATTCTTCACTTTTAACTAATTCAGCAATTTGACTGTCTGAAAATCCTGCCTGCTTCAGCTCTCTCATATTATCAGGACTGATTGATGTTAGAGCTTTTAGACGTTTGGTTTTTGAATTAAGGCGTTGAATATTCTTTATTTTTGCCAAAAACCATGGGTCAATACCCGTCATCTTGTTAAGCTTTTGAATTGTATAGCCTTTCTCAAAAGCCTTTGCTAGTGCGAATATTCTGCGAGGTGTTGGAATTTTGATTGCCTCATCCAGATTATCAAATTCATATGGATGATGAGTTAAACCGTAAGCTCCGATTTGTATCATTCTTAGTCCCTTTTGAAGAACTTCTTCAAAGTTTCTACCAAGCGCCATCACTTCTCCGACTGATTTCATTTCAGTTGTTATTTCATCACTGACTTTTCTGAATTTATTAAGATCCCAACGTGGAATTTTAAGTGCGCAGTAATCTAACGCGGGTTCAAAACACGCTGAAGTTTTTTGCGTAACATTGTTCCTGAGTTCCGTCAGATTATGCCCCAAGCCGAGTTTGGCAGCGATGTAAGCAAGCGGATAGCCTGTCGCCTTGGAGGCCAGCGCGGATGAACGTGAAAGCCGTGCATTTACTTCAATAACACGATAATCATCGGACTTTGGATCGAGTGCGTATTGAATATTACACTCCCCCACTATTCCCAAATGACGAATGGTTTTAAGTGCGATGTTTCGAAGCTTTTGGTATTCGTGATTGTTTAAAGTCTGACTAGGTGCAATTACAATTGATTCACCCGTATGGATTCCAAGCGGATCCAGATTTTCCATATTACAAACAGTGATACAGTTATCCGCGCTATCACGAACGACTTCATACTCAATTTCTTTCCATCCTTTTAGATTTTCTTCGATTAAAACCTGAGGAGAAGCTGCAAAAGCTTTTTTTAGCATATAAGTAAGCTCTTTTTCATTGTGGACAAATCCTGACCCCAAACCTCCAAGGGCAAAAGCAGCTCTTAACATTAATGGAAATCCTATTTTTTTTGCTGCTTTTCTTGCATCGGTAATCGAGCTGCATGCATAGCTAACTGGAGATTTGATTCCGATTTCTTTCAAAGATTTTTTGAATAAATCCCTATCTTCGGTTAGGTTGATGCTGTTTACAGGTGTCCCCAGAACTTTGATTTTATACTTTTTTAAAACTCCGCTTTCAAACAAAGCCACGCCACAGTTAAGAGCAGTCTGACCTCCAAAACTTAGAGCTATGGCATCTGGTTTTTCTTTTTTGATTATTTTTTCAACGAAATATGGAGTGACTGGCAGAAAATAAATTTTATCCGCAAGTCCTTCTGACGTTTGATTGGTCGCGATGTTCGGATTGATTAAAATCACTTTAATTTTTTCTTCTTTAAAAGCCTTAATGGCCTGAGAACCGGAATAATCAAATTCCCCCGCCTCACCAATTTTAAGTGCTCCTGATCCGAGTAGTAGCACTTTTTTAACTTTTTGTGACTTTTTCATGATTATCATTATCTTATTTCTTGATAAGTTTATATCAGAGTAATTGCAAGCGCAAGTGACAAGTGAAAGAATCATTTTACCTTGCTCTTGCCATTACTCTTGCTCTAAAATTAGTGACATGAAAATAGTCTCCTTTGACAAAGCTAGCCTAAAAGAAGCCGTTCAGATACTCAAGAACGGAGGGGTTATTGCACATCCGGCTGATACTTGTTATGGTCTGGCGGCTGATTTTCTGAATGAAAAAGCGATTAAGAAAATCCAGGATATTAAAGGAAGAGATAACGCTAAAGCTATGAGCATTATGCTGCCAGTTTTTCTTAAGCCTGATATTGGAAAGTATGTTCAGCTTGATGATTTTTCTGAAATGGTTTGTGATGAGCTTCTGCCCGGACCAGTAACTATAGTACTTCCTAAAAGCAATATAGTTCCTGATTTCTTCTTTCCTGAAAATGAATATATCGGATTAAGAATTCCATATGACATGATGACAGAAGATATTCTTACAAAATTTAGAGGACCGCTCGTGACTACAAGTGCCAATGTTTCAGGTCGCACCCCCTGTGCCACAGGAAAGGAGGTTGTGAAAATATTTGAAAAAAGAAAGCTTAAACCGGATCTAGTTTTTGAAGGAGCCGTTCGTAATGCCTGTATGCCTTCAACTGTCATTCTTATAAAAGATGGGGGAATTAAAATATTACGCGAAGGACCGATGAACAAAAGACAACTTGAGGATATTTTGGGAGTAAATGTCGCCTAAATTACAAGATTACAAGATTAATTTATGATTGGTTATTAACAATAATCGAATGCACACTTACCGAAGGCGACAATGACCCGTTCTCCGTAGCCTTACTGCGAAGGATGAATAATTGTCGCCTTCATTTGGATGTGTTTTATTTTGATATTTACCAATCATCATATAAAATGATAAATGATTTTGTTCCGTCTCTGACGGATTGTAATAACTAATCTTGTAATAATAATGTACCGAACAAACACATGCGGAGAATTGACCGCTAAAGATGAAGGAAAAACTGTAGCTTTAAGTGGCTGGGTTCATAGAAGACGTGATCATGGTGGATTGATTTTTATTGATTTACGCGACCGCTACGGACTTACTCAAGTCGTTTTTGACCCTGAGTTTAATAAGGGGGGTCATGCTATCGCAGAAGATGTTCGCCCTGAATACGTTTTAAAAGTAACCGGCGAAGTTAGAAAAAGAATTGAAGGGCAAGCTAATAAAAATATGGCAACCGGTGAAATCGAGATCTATATCAGCGAAGTTGAGATTCTTAATGAATCCAAAACCCCGCCTTTTGAAATTGATGTAGAAAAAGGTGTTAACGAAGAGCTTAGATTAAAATACAGATATTTAGATCTTCGGCATGAGCGCATGCAGGCGAATATGATGCTTCGTCATAAACTGACAAAAGAAATTCGTGATTTTATGGATGGACAGGATTTTATGGAAATTGAAACCCCTATTCTTATCAAGGGTACTCCAGAGGGAAGTCGTGAATATCTGGTTCCTTCAAGGCTTTATCCTGGTAAATTCTTTGTACTTCCGCAAAGCCCGCAGCAATTAAAGCAAATGTGTATGATTGCTGGTTTTGATAAGTATTTTCAAATTGCAAGATGTTTTAGAGATGAAGATCAGCGTGGAGACAGACAGCCTGAGTTTACTCAGCTGGATATTGAGATGAGCTTCGTGGAAGAAAAAGATGTGATGAAAATTAATGAAGAGCTTCTTATTAATTTAAGTAAAAAATTCAAACCTAATAAAAAGATATTACATGAGAAGTTCCCCGTTCTTTCATGGAAAGAGGCAATGAATAAATATGGCTCAGATAAGCCCGATATTCGATTTGATATGGAAATAGTGGATATTTCTGACATTGTAAAAGAAAGTGAATTTGGAGTATTTAGTGGGACTATTAAGAATGACGGGGTTGTAAAAGCTCTAAAAGTAGAAGGTGTATCCGATTGGCCAAGGGGTGACTTGGATAAACTTGAAGAAATTGCAAAAATTCATGGTGCTAAAGGGCTGGCTTACTTTGTTTACCGTGAAGGTGAAATAAAATCTCCTATTACTAAATTTTTATCAGAAAAAGAGATTGATGAAATAACAAAAAAAACTGGTGCAAAAACTGGCGATATTGTCTTTTTTAGCGCTGACCAATATATAACAGCCTGTGAATCACTTGGACAAGTTAGATTAGAGTGCGGAAAAAAGCTGGATTTAATAGATGAAGATATACTCGCTTATTTGTGGGTAAATGAATTCCCAATGTTTGAAAAAGATAAAGAGACAGGCTGTATAAATGCAGTACATCACCCTTTTACTCGTCC